>CAZTHV010000189.1:3208-6476 GCA_964613165.1 uncultured Marmoricola sp. | reverse complement strand
CGGTGAGTGATTGACGTCTCACCGGTCGACATTGCTATCGCTTCACGAGCTGCAGCCCCCGGCCCTGGCGACGCCTTTAGGGATCACTGGGCGGAACCGGTGCTCGACCGGCCCTCGGTGCGATCGAGCCCGAGCCAGGCGAGAATCTCCTCGGTGTGCTGGCCGAGCCTCGGAGGCCGTCCCTCGACGAGAGGCGTCGATCCGTCGAAGCGCAGTGGGGATGTGACCTGAGGCGCGCCGTCGAGGCCATCCAGGTACTGCACCGGCCCCAGGCCGAGGTCCTCCGCCAGCCGGAACGCCTCGGCGACGTCGTTCACCGGACCCGCGGGCACGCCGGCCTTCTCGAGGTGGGGGAGAAGCTGATCGGAGCGACGGCCCGCGAACGCGGGCACGAGGACTTCGCGCAGGCTCGCCCGGTGCTGGACCCGGCCCCGGTTCGTTCGAAACCGCGGATCGTCGATGAGCTGCACGGAGTCCAACACCTCGCAGAGTGCGCGGAACTGTCGATCGGTGCCGCACGCTATGGCTACCGGTCGGTCCTGCATCTCGAACAGCTCGTACGGCGCGATGCTGGGATGGACGTTGCCGAGACGATCCGGAACGACCCCCGTCGCGGCGAAGGCACTCCCTTGATTCGCCAGACTGCTCAGCAGCGAGCTCAGCAGGTTGACCTCGACGTACCGCCCAGCACCTGTCGTCTCACGCTCATGCAGGCTTGCCAGGATTCCGATCGTGGCATGCAGCCCCGCCAGTACGTCGACCAGCGCCACACCGACCTTCATCGGCTCGCCGTCTGGCTCGCCGGTGATGCTCATCAAGCCGCCCACCGCCTGCACGATGAAGTCGTAGCCCGGTCGGGCTGCGCCCGGGCCGCTTCCGAACCCGGAGATCGAGCAGTAGACGAGGCGCGGGTTGAGTGCGCGCGCCTCCTCGTACCCCAACTGCAGCTTGTCCATGGTGCCGGGCCGGAAATTCTCCACCAACACGTCCGCGCGTCGGATCAGCTCGCGGGCCGCCTCGACGTCGTCGGGGTCACGAAGGTCGAGTGCCACGCTTCGCTTGTTGCGGTTCACCGAGAGGAAGTACGTGCTTTCATCCCCCACGAACGGCGGTCCCCAGGCACGGGTGTCGTCGCCTACCTGCGGCCGTTCCACCTTGATGACATCGGCTCCGAGGTCGGCGAGGAGCATGGTCGTCGTCGGCCCAGAGAGCACCCGGGAGAAGTCGGCGACGGTGATGCCGTCCAGCTTTCCGATCACGCAAGCCACCGGGCCGAGGTGGTCCGCGGTGGCACCAGAGATGCCTTGAGGACGACGATCGCCGGTCTCTCCGACGCCAGGGCGGTACGCAACGCATCCTGCAGATGGCCGTACTCCGTGGCGACGACCGTGGGGATGCCGAACGCCCGGCCGAGGCTCTCCCAGTCCGGGCTGCGAAGGTCGACCCCAGCCCTGGGGTCGCCGGCGATGACCTGGTCGTAGGCGAGCATCCCGTAGGCCTCGTCGTCCACCACGAGCAGCGTCACCGGAAGCGACTCCTGCGCGATGGTGCCGAGTTCGCCGATCCCGAACATGACACCGCCGTCGCCACAGATGGCCAGAGTCGGGGTTCCGACGGCCGCGGGTCCGATGGACGCTGGCAGCGCGTAGCCCAGCGTGCCCCACCCCACGGGGTACTGCAATTGCCTGGAGCGGGTGACGGCGCCATACCCGCCGTACCAGTAGCCGGCCACCGCCATGTCGCAGACCACTGCCGTCCTGCGGTCGATCACGGCGTCGACCGCGTTCACGAACTCGATGCCGGGCCGTCCGTCCGGCTCGGACGCGAGGCGTCGCCACGCGGCGGCGACGGTAGCCGCGTGGTGCGTCGGCGGCCGGTCTCGCTGGAGCCGCTCGGTCAGCGCGGTCAGCACGCCGCGGGCATCCCCGAGCACGCCCACCGCGGGGGTGTAGCTCTTGTCGAGGTCCTGCGCCGAGCAGTTGATGACGCCGAGACGGGACGGGAGCCGCATGCTCCAGTTCCGGGTCATCATGCCGTCGAAATCCGTGCCGATTGCCAGCAACAGATCGGCCGACGCGATCAGGTCGGCGACCTCGGGCTCGTGGGGAGGCAGGGAGACGTGGCACGGATGGTCGGGGGGAACCACACCGCGAGCACCATAGGTCATGACCACCGGCGCCTGCAGTCGTTCGGCCAGTTGCACGATCTCCGCCTCGGCGCCCGACTGCACCGCGCCCGCGCCGCACCACAGCACGATTCGCTCGCTGTCCTCCACAAGGGCGGCGAGCGCATCGATGTCGCCGCCGAGCGGATCTGCCGCAGGCGGCTGCGGCGCTGCATACGTTCCAGATCGGGCCGGGGCCGACAAGACATCGGTCGGCACGTCGACGTAGACCGGACCACGCGGCCACTGCATGCTGGTGCGCAGGGCATCCTCCAGCGCAGAGACCGCCTCGTCCGCCGTGCGTGGCCGAAAGACGGCCTTCGCCAGAGGCTCGAAGATGCCCGCCTGGTCTCGCGACTGGTGCAGGACGCCCTTGGCTGGTCCGTCGTCGAGAAAGCGGGTCGCCACCTCGCTGGCGACCAGGACCACCGGCGAACCGGATGCGGCCGCCTCACCAAAGGCTCCGGCCGCGTTGGCCGCGCCGGGGCCGGTCGTTGTCAATGCCACCGCGGGTCGTCCCGTGGCGCGGGCCAGACCGTCCGCGGCATAGACGGTCGCCTGTTCGTGACGGACACCGACGATCGGCGGCAGTCCAGGAGTCCAATCACGCCAGAAGGCGAGGTTGTGCACACCCGGGATCCCGAATGCACGCTCGACGCCGGCCATTGCGAACAATTCGTGATAGCGGCGGGCCACTGTGGCTGACTCGGTCACGGACGCTCTACCTTCCCTGGTCACCGCACGTAGGCGGTCGTGGTCGTAGTGAAGAACTCTCGAGAGGCGCGTCCCTGCTCCTTGGGCCCGAACCCACTGTCCTTGGCGCCGCCGAATGGGACATGCGGGTCGGCGCCTGCTGACTCCGAATTCACATGCACGACGCCGACATCGAGCTCGTCGACCATCCGCAGCGTCCGAGCGAAGTCCCGAGTGAACACGGCCGCGCTGAGGCCAAAGACACTGTCGTTCGCGAGCTCGATCGCGTGCGCCTCGTCGCGGGCGGTCACCACCGCCAGCACCGGCCCGAAGACCTCATCGCGCCAGATGGACTGGCGGACGTCGACATCGAGCAGAGTCGGCGCCACATAGCAGCCACCCTCGGGTGCC
>CAZTHV010000189.1:0-3198 GCA_964613165.1 uncultured Marmoricola sp. | reverse complement strand
CGGGTGCCGTCGCCTGAGCGAGAATCGTGGCCCCCTCACCGAGCGCCTTGTCGACCGCGGCCACGATCTCGTCGCGACCACTGGTCGACGACGCGGGCCCTACGGCCACGTCCGGTTGGGTGCCGTCGCCGACGACCAGCTCGTCGATGCGCGAGGAGATGCGACCGAGCAGCTCCGCTGCGACCGTCTCCTCGACGACGACGCGGGACGTGGCAGTGCACTTCTGACCGGTTGAGCGCATTGCCCCGAGCACGATCTGCTCCGCGGCGACGTCGAGGTCGGCGTCGGCGAACACGACCGCCGCGTTCTTGCCCCCCATCTCCGCCTGGATCGGACGTCGTAGCGACGCGCATGCCTGCAACAGCGCCGTACCGATCTCGGTGGAGCCGGTGAAGGTCACCGCGTCGACACCCGGCGAGGACGCGATCCGCGACCCGAGTGGCCCTGGTCCGATGATCAGCGACAGCACGCCGGGAGGCAGCCCGGCCTCATCGAGAACCTGGGCGAGGCGCATGGCGAGCAGTGGCACCAGACTCGCCGGCTTCCAGACCACGGTGTTGCCGTGGATGAGGGCGGGAGCGATCTTCCAGGCCGGGATCGCGATCGGGAAGTTCCACGGGGTCACCACGCCGACCACGCCGACCGGCTTGCGGACGACCATGATCCGCTCGTCGGCCGAGCGCGAGGCGTAGAGCTGACCCACCTCGCGATCGGCTTGGCCGGCATTGAACCGCAGGATCTCCGCGGCGCGGCGCACCTCACCGATCCCTTCGGGGAGGGTCTTCCCCTCCTCCACAGTCAGTTCGAGACCGTACTCCTCGGCGCGAGCATCGAGCAGGTCGGCAGCGCGCCTCAGCACGGCAGCTCGGTCGTGCATCGGGGTACGGCGCCACGCACGCGCGACGCCATGGGCCGCCTGGATCGCCTCGTCCACGTCCTCGGGCAGGGCCGTCTGGCCGGTGGCGACCAGCTCGTCCGGCCGCGCCGGATTGCGGGAGTCGATGACGCCGCCTCGACCATCGCGCCAGATGCCACCTATGAACTGCTGAATGTGCCTGATCTGTCTGGTCATCCGTCTCCTCCCGTGGTTGAATCAAGTATACATCATCTTATCGACGACACGGGAGTTGTGAGCTGAGGATGACCACCACACTGATCACGAGCATCGGGCTACTGGCGACTGGCGACCCCGCGCTTCCACCGACGCGGGATACGGCCCTCCTGATCGAGGATGGAGTCCTGACCGAGGTCGGTACCTCCGCGGCGACCGCCGACCGCGTCATCGACGCACACGGCCTGACCGTGATCCCCGGGCTGATCGACGGACACGTGCACCCAACCGTCGGCGAGTGGACCCCGGCGCAGAACTCGACCGGCTGGGTGCGGAACTACCTCCATGGAGGCACCACCTCCATGGTCTCCGCGGGAGAGCTTCACGTGCCGGGGCTCCCCTTCGAGGACCTCACTCCACGTTTGGTGACCGGCCTCGCCACGCTGGCCCGACGCACGATCGGCAGCTACCGCCCTTCGGGCGTGAAGATGCACGCGGGAACCTTGCTCCTCGTTCCTGGCCTGACCGCGGCGGACTTCGATCACCTGGCCGAAGACGGCATCACCCAGCTCAAGTTCATCTTCTACGACTGGTCGCGCATCGACGACGGTGAGGCCCAGCAGTACATCACCTGGGCACACGAACGCGGCATGACCGTCAAGATGCACTCCGGCGGCGTGTCCCGCTCCGGATCCAGTCGCGTGGCTGGTCACGAGCTGGTCACCGCCGTCGCGCCCGATGTCATCGCGCACATCTCCGGCGGGCCGATCCCGATGCCGGACGACGAGATCGTCAGCACGATCAGGGACCTGCCGGATGCCACGGTCGAGGTCTGCTCATCGATGAACTACCGCGCGACCCAGGTGGCCATCGACGAGCTGGTCGGCACCGGTCAGCTGCATCGACTCACCCTGGGAACCGACACCCCGGGAGGGACAGGCGTCATTCCACGGGGAATGCTGCGCAACATCTGCTACCTCGCGGCAGTCTGCGGGCTCAGCCCGGAGGCGGCCATTGCCGCCGCCACGGGAAACGTCGCGCGCCGCCACGGTGTACCGGGCGGGGTACTCGCTCCCGGCGAACCCGCCGATCTCTTGATTCTCGGCCCGGTCACCGGCTCGCGCGCCAACGACGCCCTCGAGTCGTTCGCCCTCGGAGACCTGCCCGGCATCAGTCTGATCATGATCGACGGAGAAGCGGTCGTCCGCGAACGCAGCGAGCAGACGCCTCCCCCGAAGGCCCTCGCCACCATCCACGGCTGAACGGCTCTCCTGCCGCGGTCGCATCCCTGGGCGATCACGTGAGTCGATGGGGAATACTGGCGCCGGACCACCGTTGTCGGCTCGACGGCGACGGAAGCGCATCGTGTGGTCCGGCCCTGAGAGGAGGCGCGTGATGGCTCCGAGGACGCGGTCGTTCGAACGGCCACCTACCGCACAGATCGCGGTGCTCAGGGAGCTCAGGAGAGCCATCTGCCACGGCGACATAGCCCCGGGTGCCCCTATTCCACAAGAAGCCATCGCCGAGCAGTTCGGCGTCAGTCGCGTGCCGATTCGAGAGGCGCTGAAGATCCTCGAGGGCGAGGGGCACGTCACCTACGAGCCGCATCACGGTTACACCGTGACACAACTCAAAGTGAGCGAGCTGCTCGAGATCTACCGCATCCGCGAGCTGCTCGAGGAGTATGCGGTGCGGCTCGCCGTACCGCAGCTCACCGCGGAGACCTTCACTCAGCTGGACCGGCTGCTCACCGAGATGGATGATGCCGCGGTCGCCGGTGATATCGCCGCGCTCACCGACGCGAACCGGGACTTCCACTTCACCATCATCGCCGCATCGCGCCAGGCGCATCTCACCAAGATCATCCGTCAGCTGTGGGACTCCTCAGACCCCTACCGAAGCGTGTACTTCAAGGGTGACCACAACCGCGCGCTGGTCCAGCGTGAGCACCGCGCCATCGTCAGTGCGGCGGCTTCACGCGACACGGAGCGCCTGCTGGCGCTTCTCAATGAGCATCGCGACCATGCTCGAGCGGCACTTGCCGCTGTATTGAGCGACGATCCGGCAGCCGAGGATGCCGGCCCGGGCGAGTGACGCCTGAGACGGAGGGCTGGCAGGTGCCTGACTGCCATGCTCCATCGGCGTCA
>CAZTHV010000188.1:5182-6536 GCA_964613165.1 uncultured Marmoricola sp. | reverse complement strand
CCCGGCACCGCGGACTGCATGCCGGGCGTCCTGGCCGTGCTCGACCGTACCCACGACCCCGACGGCGTGCCGAGGGCGGTGGAGTGGGCGCGATCGGCCGGCTTCGAGGAGATCAGCCGCGACCTGATCTACGGCACGCCGGGGGAGTCGATGGCCGACTGGCGACGGTCGCTGGAGGCGGCGTTGGCGTGCGGCCCGGACCACCTCTCGGCGTACTCGCTGATCGTCGAGGACGGCACCGCGCTGGCCCGCCGGGTCCGGGCCGGAACGCTCCCGATGCCCGAGGAGGACGATCTCGCCGACAAGTACCTCCTGGCCGACGAGCTGCTGGAGGCGGCCGGCCTGGAGTGGTACGAGGTGTCGAACTGGGCGCGTGAGGGCTCCCGTTGCCGGCACAACGAGCTCTACTGGACCTCGGCGCACTGGCTCGGCGTCGGCCCCGGGGCGCATGCGCACGTGGGCGGCGTCCGCTGGTGGAACCTCAAGCACCCGCGGGCCTACGCCGCCAAGCTCGACGACGGGCTCTCGCCCGCGGCCGCGCGCGAGGTGCTGGACACCGAGACCCGCCGGGTCGAGCGGGTGCTGCTCGAGATCCGCCTGCGCGAAGGCCTGCCGGTCGCGCTGGTGCCCGGCGAGCGGGTGGCCCGGGTGGTGGCGGACGGACTCGGCACGATCGCCGGCGAGCGGCTGGTGCTGACCCTGCGTGGCCGGCTGCTCGCCGACGCGGTCGTCCGGACCCTGCTGGACTGAACGGCGAGTTAGTGGGCCGTTAGCGGGCGCCGCGAGAATCGTGGGATGCGTCCCTTGTCGCGCCGGCTGCTCAGTCCTGTCCTTGCGCTGGCTCTGCTGGCGGCGATGGTCCCGGCGATCCTGTTGACCAGTGCCGGCGCCGCCCACGCGGTCGGCCCCGGCGAGCAGAACGTCCCGGTCAGCAGCGTGCAGATCCCGTATCACGCGGAGTTCGGCGAGATCGAACGCGGCGAGGTGGTGCTGAACTTCACCAGGTACAAGACCTGCGGCATCGACGCGTGGTCCTCGGCTCCGGCGGACCAGTTCGGTCGCTACAACCCCTCCGACAACACCTACAGCATCATCCGCCACGACGGGTGGGGCAATCCCGCCTACGAGGAGCGCGTCCCGGCCGGGGAGCGGGTCAAGCTCGGCCACTACGGCGCCTACTACTTCAATCCGCAAGCGGGCGAGTACTTCCCTTTGGACCCCGCGGACCCCAGGTGCCGGCCCGAGACGATCGACGCCTGGAAGGCGGACATGGAGTCCGGTCGGATCACCCTGTGGACGATGGGAGAGCGCTCCCTGGTCGCCGACTTCACCCATCGGCTCTCGACCGAGACCC
>CAZTHV010000188.1:0-5172 GCA_964613165.1 uncultured Marmoricola sp. | reverse complement strand
GAGGTCGCCTTCACCTCCACCAGCGACGCCGACTTCCCGCTGGACCAGGTGGAGCACGCCTGGGACTTCGGCGACGAGACCACCTCGACCGAGCGCGACCCGGTCCACCAGTACGCCGAGCCGGGTGTCTACGACGTCACGCTGACCGTCGAGGTCAACGGTGAGCAGGACACGGTCACCCACGAGGTCAAGGTGTCGCCGCCCGAACTCAAGGTCGCCGTACGCGAGGCGGGCACGGCCGAGGACCCGGACGCACCCGCGGAGGCCGAGATCGAGTTGCGGCCGGGCGTGGAGACCGACCTGGAGGTCGAGGTCTGGACGACACACGGCTTCGGCCCGCTGACCGAGGTCACGCCGGACGTCGCCGACCTGATCGACGTCCCCGACGGCGTGGAGATCGTCGAGGCCGAGGATGTGCCCACCGAGGGGATCAGCCTGGAGCCGGCGAGTAGCCGCACCTTCGAGGTCACCGTGAAGTCCACGACGGACGGCGAGGGGACGCTCACCTCGGCCTGGACCGGCAAGGACGTCGCCGAGGACGAGGTCAGCGCGACCGGAGAGCTCGCCTACCGGGCGCCCGCGCTTGTGGTCACGATGACGGCCACCCCCGACCCGCTGCTGCTGGGCGTGGACCTGAACGGCGACGAGGAGGTGGACGAGGACGACCAGGTGCTGAGCATCGCGGTCACGGTGGAGAACACCGCCACCGTGCCGGTCACCGGCATCACCGCCACCTCGGCCGGGGACAGCCCGATCGGCTTCACCGTGATGGACGGGCAGGAGCCCTCCGCGCCGACGAGGCGAGGGGAGCATCCGGTGGACTTCGGCGACCTGCAGCCGGGGGCGACCAAGCGGATGACCTACGAGTTCGACACCGCTCACCCGATCCGTACGACGGGCAGCATCGAGCTGACCGGCACCCGCGCCGGCGGGGGGACCGTCGCGGCCCAGGCGTCCACCCGGGTGCGGATCGTGGACGGCGACGCGCTGGCCCTGGAGCTGGACGACGAGCGGGCCGGCACGGCGACGTACCGCTCGGGCCAGTCGATCCGGATGAAGGGCACGCTGGAGAACCTCACCAGGATCGAGATCGACGGCGAGGTGCTGGACGAGGGCTATCCCATCGGGGTGATGGTCTACCCGGTGCTGAGCGGCAACGCCGGCAACGGGTTCGTCGTGCCGGCCGACTTCGGCGGCCGGACGCCGACCGAGCCGACGCCGATCCTGCTGGAGCCGGGGGAGAAGATCGACATCCGCGCGGTCGTGCCGACGCAGAGCCTACCGCAGGCGAGCTCGGCCGAGGTGGCCTTCCAGGTGGCCGCCTGGCTGCACGACCAGGAGACGCCGGAGGACTTCCCGAGCCGGCTTCCGGACTCGCGTGTCGCCCTGGACGGTCCCGAGAGCTCCGACACCACGCACACTCAGGTCTTCCCGCTGGAGGCGGACCCGCCGATCAAGGATCCGTGGCTGACCTGCTCGAAGACCGCGCTGGGCTTCCTCTCCTACGCGTCCTGCATGTTCACCGACGGCCTGCACACCGCCGCCGTCGGCTTCCTCGGCATGGCCAAGATGATCGGTCAGGGCCTGTACCAGATCGGCTACGCCACGCTGCGGACCGCCGCCCACACGCTCTGGATGCTGGAGAAGCTGGCTGAGGCCGTGCGTGACGATCCCACCGCGCTCGACGAGCTGGCCACCGACATCGCCATCAACCTCCGGGCGATGGAGCAGGTGGGCGTGGAGAGCGTCCGCGGGATCGGCGGCATGATCGCCACCATCCCGCAGGAGATCCTGCGGGCGATCTCCGACATCCTGACGATGCTGGCCAAGGGCGACATCAAGGGAGCCTTCGGCGAGCTCGCCAAGATCGCCGGCGAGAACGTCGACATGGCCTTCGAGGCCTTGGTCAAGGCGCGTACGGCGGCCAAGCTGATCGAAGCCGCCACCGACAGCGCCAGCCCGGCGGCCCGGGCCTTCCAGAAGTCCTTGGACGAGCAGGCCGCCAGCCTGGGCGCCCGGGTGGACGACGCGCTCAACACCGGCGGCGTCCACCGGCTGGTCAAGGAGGGCGTGCTGAAGTCGGGGGACCGGCTCACGGCCATCAGCGCGGCCTGGAAGGCGATGGGCCTGTCCCAGACCGACGTGGACATCCTCTTGGACATCGCCCAGCGGTACAACGTGATGCTGGCCTTCCGTGCGCGCAGCGCCAGGGCCAGTGAGCTCCTGGCCACCAACAGGGCCTGGCAGAAACCCGGCGACGTGCCGTTCAAGACGGTCAACGACCTAGACCAGGTGTACCTGGACTACAAGCCGGACTGGGAGGGCAAGGTCGTCCTTGTCGAGCCTCCGGTCGACTGGCGGCTGACCGGCCAGGCGCGCGAGAACGCGATCGATGCCTACCTGGACCGGTTCGGACAGCTCACCAGTCCCAGCGACTTCTCCCGCGACCTGCGCGCGCGTGTCCGCGACCGGCTGGAGCTGCGGATGAAGGAGTACCCCAAGGGTGTGCAGAGCTTTGTGAAGTACCGCGACCGCGGCATCGACACCAACTTCCACGTCGAGAAGCAGGGCCTGCCCGCCGACGTGCTGCCCAATGCCTCCGAGCCGTGGCGGGCGCGGGCGGTGGTCGACGACATCCCGGCCGGTGCGTCGGGCAACCCGCGCCGGCGGGCGACGATCCTGGAGATGGCGCCGCCCGGGTCCGACGACTTCCGGGCCATCACCGGCGATATCGACTTCCTGGGGATCTTCAAGCTCGACGGCAGCCTGCTCGACGATGTCGCCACCCGGGTGGCGGTCTACAACGAGCTGCGCCACGGTCTCGGCATGCAGCACGGCGACTCGATCAGCTTCAGCCCCGACGTGGTGGCTCGGGACGGCTGGCTCGGCGCGCACAAGGTGGGCGGTGAGTCGATGCTCGTGGCCAACGCCGACCGGAATCTCTACGCCACCCACATCCGCGACGACCTGTCCGCGCTGGACTTCAACCCCAACCACCAGTACATGGAGGAGGCCGGGCGTCCCTTCACCTTCCTGGAGGGGATGATCGTGGAGACCTCCAGCGAGATCAGACTCCCCAGTCCGTACACCGGTCCCACCTGGGACGACCGGATGCTCGAGATCTTCGCGGCCTACAAGAAGTACGACCCCAAGGGGCTGATGAAGAAGGTCCAGGAGGCCGACAAGAACAAGGACGAGGAGACCTTCGACCGGCTGATGGGCCGGCTGTGGCGGATCAACGAGAAGGGCGTCCTGGAGGAGTACCTCCGCTACGGCGGCGGGGTGGCGCCCGGAGGCAAGCGCGCTGTGGCCGAGGCGGCCGGCGTGCCGACTTGGGCGAGGCTGGTGGCGGCCGCCGCCGGCACCTCCGAGGACGACGAGGCCTGGGCGCTGCTGGACGACGAGCTGGAGGCGATCCGTGAGGACGGCGGTGCCTTCTCCGAGGAGAGCGCGCTCGGCGGAGGATGGGTGGTGCGCAGCGCCACCGAGGCACTGGGCCCCGACGGCAGGCTGCCGGTGACGTCGATGAGCTACCTGGCCGACGACGCCGCGGCCGGCGCCGCCGAGCTGAGCCTGATGTCGCCCGGCGACCTCGGCATGGATCCGGCCACCTCCTTCGCCGTCGGCGACACGGTCGTCCTCGACCCGGGCGGGCCCCACGAGCAGGAGGCCGAGATCGCCTCAGTGTCACCGTTCCGGCTGACCGTGCCGCTGACGCGGCCGTTGCGGGCGGGCACGACGGTGGCGGCGATGAGCCCGGTGATGCTCGGTCTGGGAGTCCGCAACACCGCGGCTCCGCGAGTCGCCGGAGCTGCGACTGTCGGCGGCACGCTGCGGGTCACCGCCGGCTCCTGGTCGCCCGCGCCGGTCGGGTTGAGCTATCAGTGGCTGCGCAACGGCGTGCCGATCCCAGGCGTGCGAGCTGCGAGCTACCGTCCCGTGCGCGAGGACATCGGCAAGCGGTTGAGCGTGCGGGTCACCGCAGTATCTCCGGGCTACCGGTCTGCGGTCGCGGCCTCGGCGCAGACGCCCGCGGTCCGGCAGCGATCCAAGGTCCGGGTCGAGACCAAGCGGATCGGAGACAAGGTGCGAGTGCGGGTGCGCGTCGCCGGCGTCGGTGTCGCCAAAGGCCAGCGCGTAGGCCGGGTGATCATCCGCAGGGGCACCAAGATCGTCGCCCGACTCAAGGTGACCAAGGGAACGGGGAGCGTGGTGTTGCGCAAGCAGCCGGCCAAGCGGACGACGTACGTGGTGACCTACCAGGGTGCCGCGCTGCTGGCGCCCGCCAGCGCCAAGAAGAAGGTCAGGGCCCGCTGAGCCGTCCGGCTCAGCGCACCATCCGGATGGTCAGCGGGTAGCGGTAGTCCTCGCCGTTGCTGGCCTTGACCGCGCCGATGATGGTGAAGACCAGCCAGCAGACGGCGACGATGAGGACCAGCAGGATGCCGACGAGCACCAGGATCAGGATCGCCGAGACGATGCCGTAGATGAGCATGGAGAGCTGGAAGTTCAGCGACTCCACGGCCTGACGGCGGACCCACGGCGACTCGTTGCCCTTGACCAGCATCACGATCAGCGGGCCGAGGAAGGCGAAGCCGATGACGCTGGCCACCAGCGCGCTCCAGTGCGCGGCGCCGGCCCAGGTGCGCTCCTGGTCGGGCGTCATCGCGGGGTACGGCGCGGGTCCGGGGACGCCGTACGGCGGGGCCGGCGGCGGAGTCGGTCCGACGGGCTGCTGGGTGCCGTCGTCCGGGGGCTGCTGCTCGCTCATGGCACTCTCCTGGGATCTCTGGCCCTACTCGCCGGTGACGCTGAGCCGATTGTTCGTCGGTGACGCTGAGCCGACTATTCGTCGGTGACGAAGTCGATGAGCTCCTCCACCCTACCCAGGAGAGCGGGCTCCAGGTCGGCGTAGGAGTCCACCTTGGCGAGTATCTGCTTCCATGCGCGGGCGATGTCCGCCTGATCCCGGTGCGGCCAGCCGAGCTGCTGGCAGATGCCCTTCTTCCACTCCACGCTGCGCGGCACGTCGGGCCAGGCGTCTCGGCCGATCCGGGCCGGCTTCACGGCCGCCCAGATGTCGACGAACGGGTGGCCGACGATCAGCACGTGCCGCCCCAGCGGCGAGCGGGCGACGCCGTCCGCGATCCGGCTCCAAGGAGAGCCGGATCG
>CAZTHV010000187.1:397-6576 GCA_964613165.1 uncultured Marmoricola sp. | reverse complement strand
GCCCGGGCGATCCGCAGCGCCCGCCACAGCACCAGCGCGAACAGCGCGATCAGCACGCCCGCGCCGACCAGCCCCAGCTCCTCCCCCGCGACGGTGAAGATGAAGTCGGTCTGCTGCTCCGGGACGAAGCCCGACCTGGTCTGCGAGCCGTCGAAGAGCCCCTGGCCGAAGAGGCCGCCGTTGCCGATCGCGATCCGCGCCTGGGTGGTGTTGTAGCCCGCGCCCCGCGGGTCGAGCCCCGGGTCGGTGAACGCCATGAAGCGATGGAGCTGGTAGGTCTTCAGCATCCCGCTGCTCACCACGACGGCCGCGGCCAGCACCCCGCCCGCCGCCAGGCCCGTCAGCCAGCGGCGCGGTGCGCCGGAGACCGCGATCACCCCGAAGACGGTCGCGGCCAGCACCAGCATCGTGCCGAGGTCGGGCTGCAGCAGGATCAACAGCGCCGGCAGTCCGGCGATCAGCAGCATCAGCACGACCTCGACGTCGCCGACTCGATGCCGCCGGGAGCTCTCCACCCGCTCGGCGACCACCAGCGCCATGCCGACGACCACCGCCAGCTTGGCGAACTCTGCCGGCTGCAGGGACAGCCCCCCGACGATCAGCCAGGAGCGGGAGCCGTTGATCGTCGAGCCCATCGCCAGGACCAGCACCAGGCCGATCACCGAGCCGGCGTACACCATCGGGGCGAGGATCCGCAGGTAGCGGTGGTCGATGACCAGCACCGCGACGCACAGCCCCAGGCCGATCGCGATGTTGACCAGATGCCGCTTCAGGTACGCGGTCGAGTCGCCACCGGTCAGGACATCGTTGGTCGTCGTCGAGGACCACACCAGCAGCGTGCCGACCACCAGGATCGCCGCCACCGCGGCGATCAGCACCCAGTCGAGTCGTGCCCGGACAGCGGCCCGAGGCGGCATCGTCATCGTCGTCATCGCCCGCCCTCCCCACCCTTCCGGGCCGGCGGCAGGATCGAGCCGTCCTGGGCGAAGGTGGGCAGCCGCTTCGGGGGCGTCACCCCGGGGATGACGGCCCGGCTCCGACGGACCTCCTCACCGTCGACGCCGTACAGCTGCTCCCAGATCTTGCGGACCGCGGGACCGGACGTGCCCGACCCGGTGCCGGCCTGGGTCACCATCATCACCACGACGTAGTCCTTGGTGTACGTCGCCACCCAGGACGTGCTCTGCTTGCCATGGACCTCGGCCGAGCCGGTCTTGCCGCGGATCGGCACCTGGTCCAGCGGGAAGCCACCGAACTTCCAGGCCAGCGTCCCCTCGCGCAGGGTGCCCTGCAGCGCCCGGTCCACGTAGGCGATCGCGGACCTCTTCGCCTTCACCCGTCGCTCCAGCACCGGCTTGATCCGCTTGACGACCTCGCCGGACTGGTCGACGACCGCCTTGGCCACTCGTGGCTGGTAGAGCTTGCCGCCGTTGGCCAACGCCACGTAGGCGCGGGCCAACTGCAATGGCGTGGCCATCGTGTCGCCCTGGCCGATCACGAAGTTGACCGCGTCGCCGGCGCGGTACTCGTTGCCCTCGAGACAGAACTCGTGCGCGAAGACGTGCAGGAAGTCGCGCTTGTCGGTGGTGTTCTTCTTGTCGATCTCGCAGTAGTGGCCCTTCATCGCGTTCCAGTACTCCAGCTTCCAGGCACGGTCCGCGATCCGGCCCGTCGCCTCGCCGGCCACGTCGATCCCGGTCTTCTCCCCGAAGCCGAACTGCTTGGCCTGTGTCACCAGCGGGTCCTTGGCCTTCACGTTCGCCGCGTCGGAGCCGTACTTGTTCCAGAGGCTCAGGCCGACCCGGTAGAAGAACGTGTCGCAGGAGAGCTCCAGGGCCCGGGCGAAGTCGATGTATCCGTACGCCGCGGACTCGTAGTTCTTGAACCAGCGGTTGCCGACCTGCAGGCCGCCCGAGCAGTCCAGCCTGGTGTCCTCGGAGAAGCCGTTGCTGAGCGCCCCGACGGTCATGAACGGCTTCCAGGTCGAGCCCGGCGCGAACTGGCCCTGGCTGGCCCGGGACACCAGCGGCGTGCCCGCCTTCGTGGAGTAGAGCCGCTTCAGTTGCTTTCCGGTCACACCGCCGACCCAGACCGCGGGGTCGTACGTCGGTGCGCCGGCCATCGCGATCACCGAGGCGTCCTTTGCGTCCAGGACCACGATGGCGCCACTGTCGGCCACGTAGTTGCGGTGGGTCACCTTGTCGTAGGTCTTGCGTGCGGTCTGGATGGTCTCGTGCAGCTGCCTCTCCACGAACCCCTGCAGCTTGGCGTCGATCGAGGTGACCAGGGTGTCGCCGGGCTCCGCCTCGACCGCGCCGGAATCGCCCAGCACCCGGCCCATCGAGTCGACGGCCACCCGCTGCTGGCCCGGCTTGCCACGCAGATAGTGGTCGTAGGTCCTCTCGATGCCGGCTCGGCCGACGACGGAGGCGCCGTTGACCGAGGTGTCGCCGGAGCGCTTCGCCTCGGCGAGCTCGTCGCCGGTGATCGGGCTGAGGTAGCCCAGGACACCGGCCGCGTTCACGCCGTACGGCGAGGGGTAGGCCCGCACGCTCTCGGCCTGCGCGAGTACGCCCGGATAGCGCTCGGTCTGCTCGGAGAGGCGCACGGCGACCGTCTGCGGCACGTCCTGGGCGACCGGGACGGGCTGGAAGGGCGAGCCGTTCCAGCAGACTCCCGCCTCGGCATCGGGCTGGCCGCACAGCACCGTCCGGGCGACGACCTTCTCGTACGGCACGTCCACGGCGGCCGCGATGTCGCGGAGCACCCGCTCGCGCTCCTCTGCGTCCAGCCGTCCCAGCACCGTCCGGTCCACGCTGACCACCCAGCTGGTGCGATTGGCGACCAGTGACCGGCCCATCGCGTCGACGATGAGGCCACGGGCCGGCTGCACCACGACGTCGCGGACCGACTGCTCGGCGGCCTTGGCCTGGTACTCCTCGCCGGAGAGGACCTGGAGATACCACAGCCGGGCGAAGAGGGTCAGGAAGAGCGAGACCATCAGCACCTGCAGCACGACCAGGCGCAGCCTGCTGCGGTGCTGGCCCGGCCTGATCAGCACGGCAGCCATCAAGCACCGGCTCCCAGCATCGGGCCCCGCGGCGGTCCGAGCAGCCGGTCGAGCAGCCAGAGCACGGGCACGGCGAGGATCACCGCGACCACGGCGTCGAGGATCACCCCGGTCACGATCACCCCGACCATCTCGCCGACGGGGAGCACGCCGTCCCCGAGGAGTGGGCCGGACAGCGCGAAGACCGACGTACCCACGAAGGAGCCCGCCGCCACGACCGCGGCCGAGCCGAGCGGCGAGGAGCGAACGTCGTCGCGGACCAGTCCGGCCAGGCAGCCGACCAGGACCAGCGCCAGCGCCCAGCGACCGGCCACGTGGTCGGCGAGGGGCGCCAGGTCGACCAGCAGGCCGCCGGCGAACCCAAGGGCGGCACCGGCCTGGGGGCCACGCGCGATCCCGGTCAGCACGACCAGCACCAGGACCAGATCGGGTACGACGCCGCCGACCGAGACCGAGCGCAGCAGGACCGTCTGGGCCAGCACGGCGACCAGCAGCATGCCGGCGACCCCGGCCGTGCGAGCGGGGCTCACCGGCTGTCTCCCGGCTCGCCCGCGCTCAGCACCGGGCGGTCGCCCTGGGTCCCGCGAGGCACCACCACCCCGACGACGTCGAGGGAGCTGAAGTCGGCGAACGGCTTGACCACCGCCAGCCGCGAGCTCTGCCGCGGCGAGGAGGTCACCGACTCCACCCGCCCGATCGGGATGCCGGCGACGTAGGGGACGCCGTTGTCGGAGCCCCAGGTGACCACCACGTCGTCGCGAGAGGGCATGACCGCGTTGTCGACCAGGTCGAGGCCGAGACGGCCCTCGTCACCGATCCCGCCGCGACCGCGCACCAGCCCGATCTCGGCGTTGGTGCCCAGGCGCCCGCCGACCACGGAGCCGCTGTCGACGATGAGCAGCACGGTGGCCGTGCTCCTGGTCGCCCGGATCACCCGGCCGACCAGGCCGTCGTTGTTCAGCACGGTCATGTCGGCGCGCACGCCGGCGGAGGTGCCGGCGTCGATGGTGACCGTGCGAGTGAAGGACTGAGCCGGACCCATGGCGATCACCCGGGCGACGACGATCGAGTAGCCGGTGTCGCCCACGGTCCGGGTCAGCGCGTCCAGCTCGCCGAGCCGCCGCCGGTCCAGCGGCTCGGTGGCCAGCTCGCCCTTGAGCCGGGAGTTCTCGGCGCTGAGCCGGGCCACCTCGTCGCGGAGCGAGCCGCGGGTGCGGAAGGCGCCGGCGATGGACTCGAAGGGGCGGACCAGCGTGTCCGCGACCGTCTCGGCCGGTCCGGCCACGGCGCCGACGACATCGCGTGCCGGGTCGAGCGGGGAGTCGGCGCCACCCTGGGCGTCGACCACCATCACCGCGACGCTGGCCAGCGCCAGTCCGGCCACGACGCGCCGGGTCCTGGACGACCGGGCTGGGCCGCCGCGCCTGTTCCTGGGCCGGCTCATGCCTGTCGCCGGTGCTCGGTGACCAGCACCTGCTGCAGCGCCTCGAACTCCTCCACGCACTTGCCCGAGCCGACGACCACGGAGCTGAGCGGGTCGTGGGCGACGTGGACCGGCATGCCGGTCTCGTGGCGGATGCGCTGGTCGAGGCCGCGGAGCAGCGCGCCGCCGCCGGTGAGCACGATGCCCCGGTCCATGATGTCGCCGGCCAGCTCGGGCGGCGTCTGGTCCAAGGTCGTCCGGACGGCGTCGACGATCGCGTGCAGCTGCTCCTCGATGGCGGCCCGGATGTCACCGGCTGTCAGCGCGATGGTCCGAGGCAGGCCGGAGACCAGGTCGCGGCCGCGGATCTCCGCGCCGGCCTCGTCGGTCTGCGGGAACGCCGAGCCGAGGGTCATCTTGATCTCCTCGGCCGTGCCCTCGCCCAGGAGGAGCGAGTGCTCCTTCTTCATCCAGGCGATGATCGCCTGGTCGAGGTCGTCGCCCGCGGTGCGTATCGAGAGCGTCGTGACGATGCCGCCCAGGGAGATCACCGCCACCTCGGTGGTGCCGCCGCCGATGTCGACGACCATGTTGCCGGTGGCCTCGTGCACCGGGAGCCCCGCGCCGATGGCCGCGGCCATCGGCTCCTCGATGACGTAGACCCGCCGGGCGCCGGCCTGGTAGGCCGCCTCCTTGACCGCCCGCTGCTCCACCGAGGTGACCCCGCTGGGCACGCAGATCACCATCCGCGGCTTCGCCAGGTAGCGGCGGCGGTGGACCTGCGCGATGAAGTGGCGCAGCATCTGCTCGGTGGCGTCGAAGTCGGCGATCACGCCGTCGCGCAGCGGACGGATCGCGGTGATGCCCGCGGGGGTCCGGCCGAGCATCCGCTTGGCATCACCGCCGACGGCCAGGACCTCGCGGGTCTGGGTGCTCATCGCGACGACCGAGGGCTCGTCCAGCACGATGCCCCGGCCGCGAACGTAGACGAGGGTGTTCGCGGTCCCGAGGTCCACCGCCATGTCGCGGCCGATCAGGTTGTTCGCCATGGGGCTCGCCTCGCCGATGAGTCAAACAGGTGGATCAGTGGGGAAGAGGTCAGCCGGACGGTCCGGCATCACCCCTCGGGTCACACCGGAAACATCCGTCTCACCAGTCACGAGCCTAAGGACGGCTCCGGCCGTTTCTCGGGAGGACACGCGGCGCCGCGGCGGATAGGCGCGGGCTGCCCGCTCAGGCGGGCACACCGGCCAGGACATCGACGGCCCGGTCTGCAGACCACGCTGCCTGGCGACGCCGAGCCGGCAGACAGGCACGGGCGTGCTCAAGAGACAGGCACGGGCGTGCTCAAGCGGGCACACCGGCCAGGACGTCGACGGCGCGGTCTGCGGCGCGGGTGCAGGCGACGACGAGCTCGGCGAGATCCACCCCTTCGGGGTACTCGCCACGGGCGCGGTCCTCGACCGCACCTGCGGCGGTCCCGAGCTCGACCAGGCCGATGTTGAGGGCGCTGCCCTTGAGCTGGTGGGCGACCTCGACCACCCGGCCCCGGTCGTCGTCCGCGAACGCCCGCTCCAGGTCGGCGACGGTGCCGCCGATCCGGCCGAGGAACGATCGGCGGGCCCGTTCGAAGAAGCTGACCCCGTCCTCGACCAGCTCCCGCAGCATCTCCACCCTGGCCGGGTC
>CAZTHV010000187.1:0-387 GCA_964613165.1 uncultured Marmoricola sp. | reverse complement strand
ATGGACGACTTCCTCACCAAGCCGGTCGATCCGCCGGCGGCTTCTCGACCTCCGCTCTGCGGGCCACCGGGACCCAGCGGCGGAGCGTGCGGGCCAGCTGCGGCGGATCGACCGGCTTGGTGAGGAAGTCGTCCATGCCCGCATCCAGGCAGCGCTCCCGCTCGCCCTCCATGACCGAGGCGGTCAGCGCGATGATCGGCACCCGCCGCTCACTCTCGCGGGCCCGCACGATGCGGGTGGCGTCGTACCCGTCCATGCGAGGCATCCGGCAGTCCATCAGCACCAGGTCGTAGTCGTGGTCACCGGTCAGCTCGCGCACGGCCTCGGTGCCGTCGGCGACCACCTCGACCGAGCAGCCCAGGCTCTGCAGCAGGCCGGCCGTGACCA
>CAZTHV010000186.1:1311-6632 GCA_964613165.1 uncultured Marmoricola sp. | reverse complement strand
CGTTGACCAGGACGTTGGTCTTGTGGACCAGGGTCAGCTTCTGTCGCGGCCGGCGCTGAGCCCGCGCGAAGGCGTCGCGGACGACGCGCTCGACACCGAAGGCGGTGTTGACCGAGACCTCGGTGGCGACCTCCTGCGGCGTGCCGACGCGCAGCGCGCCGCCATTGCCGGTGTAGGGGCCCTCGGTGCCCTCGCGGACCACCACGAAGTCCACCTCACCCTGCTTCTCAAGCAACGCCGGGGCCAGCGGCGACTCCGCGCCGGGGAAGATCCGCGACGGACGCAGGTTCACGTAGTGGTCCAGCTCGAAGCGCAGCCGCAACAGCAGTCCGCGCTCGAGGATGCCCGGCGGGAGGTTCGGGTCGTTGGGCTTGCCGCCGACCGCGCCGAGCAGGATCGCGTCGTGCTGGCGAATCTCCTCCAGCACGGTGTCCGGCAGCACCTCGCCGGTGGCGAGGTAGCGCTCGGCCCCGAGGTCGTACCGGGTGGGCTCGAACTTCACCCCCGCGGGCGTGCTCGGCCCCTGGACGGCCTGCTCCAGCACCTTGAGGGCCTCGGCGGTGACCTCGGTGCCGATCCCGTCGCCCGGGATCACGGCAAGCTTCAACGACTGGTTCTCTCCCATGGGTGGGAATCTAGTTGTCGTCGGGGCGCTGGTCGCCGTCGTCTCGCAGGTCAAGCGCCTCCTGGACGGCGGCATGGGAGTAGGGGCTCTCCGGGTCGTTCCTGGCCGGGCCCCATTCGGGATACATCTGGTACATCTGCTCGTCACTTCTCTCGTTGGTCGGGTCGTTCGGGAGTGGTCCCTCCGGCGAGCAACACGAGAGATGGATCTCGAGAGGAGACGAGAAGCTGGGGTGGTGCTTCGCTGACCCGCTCGCGGAGGATTCGTAGACCGAAAGGGCGGAACGCCCAGACTCCGCGGCGAGGTGGCCTACTTAACTGGCCCCGCCACGGCGGTCGATGAGTACGAAGTTCCTCCGCATGATGACGCCATCGTACGCCGGGATGGCCGCGAGTGGAACTGATTTCCGGATGTGCGTCTCATCACCCGAGACCAGCGTCGTGCCGGCCGGCCGCCTTGCCGGCATTTGCGAGACTCGGCGCCATGAGCGAGCGAAGCGAGCTCGTCAAGCACCGTCGCCGGCGCGCATGCTCGCCAGAAGCATTCTGCCGACTCGACCTGAAAGGCAGCGCATGAGCGCTCCCCCCGACGTACCCGCCATCGTCGAGCGCGCCTTCGCCGTGTCGCGACGCGCCGGCTACGTCTCGTTCTGCCGCAACGAGACCGGCCGGCTGCTGGCGACCCTCGCCGCCACCCGGGCCGGCACGCTCGCGGAGTTCGGGACCGGCTGCGGCGTCGGCACGGCGTGGCTGCGCTCGGGGGTCCGGTCCGGCGCCACCATCCTGACCGTGGAGCTGGACGAGACCCTGGCCTCCTCGGCGCAGGAGATCTTCGTCGACGACCCGCAGGTCGAGGTGCTCGCCGCGGACTGGTCGACGCTTCGCGGCAAGGGTCCCTACAGCCTGCTCTTCCTCGACCCCTCCTCCCCCGAGGACGCCTCGGTCGACGCGGTGGCCGACCTGGTCGAGCCGGGCGGCATCGTGGTGATGGACGACTTCGCGCCCTGCGAGATGTGGCCGCCGATCACCAGCGGCCGCGTCGACGCCTTTCGGGAGGCCTGGCTCACCGACGAGCGGTTCACCGCCGTCGAGGTGATGGTCGCTCCCGACGCCGCGGCGATCGTCGCGACCCGGCGCTGAAACATGCGCCAGTAGGCAGCAGCAGGCAACGGGCCTGCTGGCGGACGTTCTTGGCCGGGCCGTAGCTCACCGGTCGTCCGGTGAGCTCGGCGGCGGCAGCTCGACGATGAACGCCGGAAGCAGCCGTTGCGACAGCGGACCGATCAGCAGCGCGTAGAGCACCGTGCCCACGCCCACGACGCCCCCCAGGAACCAGCCGACGGTGACCACGAAGAGCTCCAGGAGCGTGCGCACCAGCCGGAGCGACCGGCCGGTGCGGCGGGACAGGCCGGTCATCAGGCCGTCGCGTGGACCCGAGCCGAACTGCGCGCCGATGTAGACCGCGGTCGCCAGCGCGTTGAGCACGATGCCGCCGACCAGGAAGAGGATCCGCACGGTCAGGTCGTCCGGCGGGTCGACGGCGCCCAGGAAGATGTCCGTGGAGAGCCCCACCAGGATCGCGTTGCCGATCGTGCCGAGTCCGGGGACCTCACGCAGCGGCACCCAGGCCAGCAGCACGAAGAAGCTCGCCGCCACCGCCGCCTGGCCGATCGAGATCGGCAGGTGCCGGGCCATGCCCTGGTGGAGGACGTCCCAGGGCGCGTTGCCGAGGGTGGAGCGCAAGAGCATCGCCAGGCTGGAGCCGTAGAGGATCAGCCCGACGATGAGCTGGGGCAGGCGCCGCCGCAACCGGCCGGCGCGGACCTGCGCGATCGGGCCGAGGCGGGCGAGACCGGCGCGCGAGTCGGCCTGGGGCTCGGCCCGTCGGCGACGGGCCGGCCGGCCGACGGTGGTCTCGGGAGTGCTCACCTCATCAGTCTCGGGCAATTGGTCTGGTCAAGAAATAGCCAATCGTGATCCACTGGTCTGCATGCGGGTGCTGACGGCAATCCAGGTGGCCACCATGGTGGGCGACTTCGACCGCGATCCGGCGTACCGCGGCCTCGCGGAGTCCATCCGGGTCCTGGTCACCGACGGTCGCATCCCGGCCGGCGTCCGGCTGCCCAGCGAGCGGGATCTCACCGCCGCCCTCGGGGTCAGCCGGACTACCGTCACTCGGGCCTACTCGACCCTGCGCGACCACGGCTTCCTCACCTCACGCCAGGGATCGGGCAGCGTGGCCGCGCTGCCCGCCTCCAGCGGAGTGCGCAGCGACCACCTGCTGCCGCCGGGCATTCTGCCCGCCGGCAAGGTCGACCTCACCGTCGCGGCGCCCACTCCCGGCCCGGGGATGGTCGCCGCCTACGCGCGCGCGAGCGCGGAGCTGCCGGCCTACCTGTCCGGCACCGGCTACTACCCCTCCGGCCTGCCGGTGCTGCGAGAGGCCGTCGCCCGCTGGTACGACGGCCGCGGCCTGCCCACCGACCCCGAGCAGGTGATGATCGTCCCCGGCGCCCTGGCCGGAGTCGCCGTCGCCACCCGGGCGCTCGTCCGACGGAGCTCGCGCACCCTGCTGGAGAGCCCGACCTACCCCAACGCGATCGCGAGCCTGCGCCACAGCGGCGCCCGGCTGGTCAGCGCCGACACCAGCGGCGGGCGGCTGGACACGCTGCTGGAGGCGGCCCGTCAGACCCGGCCCGGGCTGGCCTACCTGATCCCCGACTTCCACAACCCCACCGGCCACCTGATGACCGACCGGAGCCGGGAGCGGCTGGCCACGACGCTGCGCGCGATCGGCACGACCGCGATCGTGGACGAATCGCTCGTCGAGACCGCCCTGGACGGCCAGCCGATGCCGGCGCCGTTCGCCGCGCATCACCCGGACACGATCAGCGTGGGCAGCATGAGCAAGCCCTACTGGGGCGGTCTCCGCGTCGGCTGGCTCCGGGCGCCGCACGCGCACGTCGAGGTGCTGTTCCGGTCCCGGCTCAGCCTCGACCTCGGCGTGCCCGTCCTCGAGCAGCTCGTCGCCGCCGACCTGCTCGCGACCGGCCAGGACGACCTGACCCACCGACGAGCCCAGCTGCGGGCCTCCCGCGACGCCACCCTGGCCGCGCTCGCCGAGCATCTGCCGACCTGGCGGGTGCGCTCCCCCGGCGGCGGCCTCACGCTGTGGTGCGAGCTGCCCCCGGACGGTCCCGGCTCCTCGGCGCTGGCGGCGGAGGCGGCGCGGTTCGACGTGCTGCTTGCGGCGGGACCGAACTTCGCACCCGAGGGCGGGCTCGATCGGTTCCTGCGGATCCCCTACTCCCACCCCGCGCCGACGCTCACCGAGGCGATCGCGGTGCTCGCGGAGGCCTGGCGGGCTGCCGAGCCGTCCATCGGCCCGCGACAGGAGACGACCAGCTCGCTAGTGGCCTGACTCCGAGAGGTCGACGCCACGCACGCTCTCCGCGTCGATCTCGGTGCGGATGTGCTCCAGCATGTCGGCCGGGACGGCGGAGTCGACCGACAGCGCGACCAGCGCGGTGCCGCCCTTGGCGTCGCGGGAGACCTGCATGCCGGCGATGTTGATCCCTGCCTCGCCCAGGATCCGCCCGACGACGCCGACCATGCCGGGCTTGTCGTCGTAGCGCAGGAAGGCGAGGTGATCGGTGGGCTCCAGGTCCACCGGGAAGTCGTCGATCTCGACCAGTCGCTCGCGCTGGCCGATCCCGACCAGCGTGCCGGAGACGGCGAGCTGCACGCCGTCGGCCAGGGTGCCGCGAATGGTGATCAGGTTGCGGTGGTCGGGACTCTCCGGGTCGGTGACCAGCCGGACGGCGGTGCCGCGCTCCGCGGCGAGCAGCGGCGCGTTCACGTAGGAGACCGAGTCCTCGACGATGTCGGCGAAGACGCCCTTGAGCGCGGCCAGCTCGAGCACCTTGACGTCGTAGGCCGTGATCTCGCCACGCACCTCGACGTCGATGGACTGGGCGACCTCGCCGGCCAGCGCGGTGAAGAGCCGGCCGAGCTTCTCGGTCAGCGGGATGCCGGGGCGGACGTCCTCGGCGATGACGCCGCCCTGCACGTTGACGGCGTCGGGCACCAGCTCGCCGCCGAGCGCCAGCCGGACGGATCTGGCGACCGCGATGCCGGCCTTCTCCTGAGCCTCGTCGGTGGAGGCGCCCAGGTGCGGCGTGGCGACGACGTTGTCCAGCTCGAAGAGGGGGCTGTCGGTGCACGGCTCCTTGTCGAAGACGTCGACCCCGGCGGCGGCGATCTGGCCGGTCTTGAGGGCGTCGTACAGCGCGGCCTCGTCGACGATGCCGCCACGTGCGGCGTTGACCAGCACCAGGCTCGGCTTGGCCTTGGCCAGCTCCTGGGCGCCGATCAGGCCGACCGTCTCAGGGGTCTTGGGCAGGTGCACGCTGACGAAGTCGGACTCGGCGAGCAGCTCATCCAGCGACACCATCCGCACCCCGAGCTGAGCGGCACGCCCAGCCTGCACGTAGGGGTCGTAGGCGATCACGCTCATGCCGAACGCCGCCAGCCGCTGTGCCACGAGGACGCCGATGCGGCCGAGGCCGACGATGCCGACGGTCTTCTCGAAGAGCTCGATGCCGGTGTACTTCGAGCGCTTCCACTCACCGTTGCGCAGCGCCGCGTGGGCCGGAGAGACGTGCCGAGCAGCCGCCAGCATGAGGGCAACGGCCAGC
>CAZTHV010000186.1:244-1301 GCA_964613165.1 uncultured Marmoricola sp. | reverse complement strand
CGCTGACGATGTTGGAGGTGGGCGCGTTGACCACCATGACGCCGCTCTGGGTGGCTGCCTTGACGTCGACGTTGTCCAGGCCGACCCCGGCGCGGGCGACCACCTTGAGCCGCGGCGCCGCGGCCAGGGCCTCGGCGTCGACCTTGGTGGCGGAGCGCACCAGGATCGCGTCGGCCTCGGCGATCGCGGGCAGCAGCTCGGCGCGGTCGGCGCCGTTGCAGTGCCGGACCTCGAAGTCGGGGCCGAGAGCCTCGATGGTGGCCGGGCTGAGCTCCTCGGCGATGAGTACGACGGGCCGGGTGGTCGACTGGGTCACGTCATGTCCTAGGCGGGTGATGAGACGCGGATGGGGATGCACGACGCCGTGCCCTTCACCGAGGCTACCGGACCTGGGGAGCCATCCCGCAGGGCCGCTCACCGTCCGGACGGCGCGATCTGCCTTCCTCCGTCAGTCGACGCCGAACTCCATCGCGGCCTCTTCCAGCGCTGCCTCCTCGTCGCCGGTGAGGGCCTCGTTGATCGCGATCTTGTCGGCGCCGCCGCCCTCGGCGAGCTCGTCGACGGCGACATCGCCGAAGAGCGAGCTGCGGCCGAGCAGGATCTCGCTCTGCGCGGCGGTGCGATTGGCGGCGGCGCGACCGAATGGACGCAAATTCTCAACAACAGCGAATTGCTCGCGCTGGGCGCGGGAGTCGGCGATGTCGAGGTTGCGCATGGTGAGCTGGCCGATCCGGTCGGTCGGGCCGAAGGCGGCGTTCTCGGTGCGCTCCATCGACAGCTTGTCGGGGTGGTAGGAGAAGGCCGTGCCACGGGTGGACAGCACGGTGTAGTCCTCACCGCGGCGCAGTCGCAGGGTGACCTCGCCGGTCACCAGCGAGGCGACCCAGCGCTGGATGGACTCACGCAGCATGAAGGCCTGCGGGTCGAACCAGCGGCCCTCGTAGAGCAGCCGGCCGAGCCGGCGCCCCTCGGCGTGGTAGGTCGCGATGGTGTCCTCGTTGTGGATGGCGTTGACCAGGCGCTCATAGGCGATGAACAGCAGCGCCATGGCCGGGGC
>CAZTHV010000186.1:0-234 GCA_964613165.1 uncultured Marmoricola sp. | reverse complement strand
GTTCTCGATCTGGTCGGACATGCCCAGGCCGTGGCGGCCGCCGATGGTGTTGGCCTCGTGGACCAGGGCGACCGCATCCAGCTCGGCGCCGTTGATGGCCACCGGGCGCCCGGCCTCGAAGCGGATCGAGACGTCCTCGGGCTCGATCGCCACCGTCGGGTCCCAGAACCGCACGCCCATGATCGGCTGCACGATCTCCAGCGAGACGTCGAGGTGCTCCAGCGTCTTGGCCTC
>CAZTHV010000185.1:0-6672 GCA_964613165.1 uncultured Marmoricola sp. | reverse complement strand
CACGACGCGCTCGCCGAACTCGCCGGGGCCATCGAGCAGCGAGCAGACGCCCTCCCCCAGATCGCCCTCGCTGAGCAGGCGTCCTGGACCCGCCGACTCGGTACGCAACCCATCGGGCAGGCCCAGCGCGATGAGTGGATGCAGCAGGTACGGGTCATCGTCGCCTGCGCCGACCGCCACGGCCTCCGCCCCGACGACGTGCTCGCGCCCGACAGCCAGCGTGAACGCGACCGAGGGATGCGGCGCGACCTGTCACTGGCCCGCGCCGCCGCGCGACGGGCCGTCGCTCTCTCGGCGCCGGTCGAACCTGCCAGCGAGGTCGTCGAGCCCGAAGCTCCCTCACGTCACCTGTGACCGTCCGGCAAGACGTACGCACCTGACAGGCATTCCAGCCGCTCAGGAGGACCCAGATGGAACCCAAGCCTCAAACCCGCGTCGTCGCCAGCAGCCTCGGCGACATCGCAGCTGCTCTACCGACGATGTTCGGGTTCCGGCCCGACAACTCGATCGTCGCGATGTGCCTGGACACACGCACCAACAGGCTCCTGATGAACATGCGTCTGGACATGCCCGACAACCGAGCCGACATGGTCGAGGCCGCCCAGGTCATCGCCAGCCACATCAACAGCCGCCCCGAGATGAAGGCACTGCTGTTCGCCGTTACCCACGACGACCGCGCCGCCCGGAACATGGTCAGCCTCATCGAGGTCGGCATCGGCCCGCAGAACCTCGTCGGCGCGGCCCGTGTTCACGGGGACCGCTACTGGGACCTCGAAGACCTCAACCCCGCCGAAGGGCGGCCACTCGGCAAGAGCGACTTCGCCGAACAGCTCGCCGCAGCCAACTCCCTGACCGGACGCCGCATCTACAACTCGCGCGCCGACATGGAGAAGTCATTCGACCCCGCACCCCACCCGGCCCTCCGAGCCACCGGCGAAGCCATCATCACCGTCGTCTCCGAGTTCGAGGCCACCCGCGAGGAACGCGGCACCGACGCCGCGATCGAAACCCTACGAGACATCGCCACCAACGAACTCGACAAGCTGATCGACGACCCCGCGACCTTCACCCCGAACACCGCAGCCTGGCTGAACGTCGCCGCCGGTATCAACTCGGTGCGCGACACACTGTGGAGGCAGATCAAGCCCGACAACGCGCTACGCCACGCCGAAGCCTGGCGACTCACCGCAACCCACGCACCGGGCAGCACCGGGGCCGGTGCCTATGCGCTGGCCGGATTCGCCAGCTGGCTCGCCGGCGACGGCGCCAAGGCCCTCGTCGCGGTCGAGCACGCCCGCGGCGCCGAGCCCAGCCACAACCTCGCCAGGCTGACCGAGCTCGCCGTCACCAGCGGCCTCAACCCCGTCAAGTGGCAGGGCTTCGCTGCCGAGCGGAGCTGACGCCGAACGGCTCGGTTCGACCACGGAGGTGCCAAGCAAGATGAGGGGAAGCTCATCAGGGTGGGAGACGCGGTTGTCTGACCGGGACTCTGTTCGCGCCGTGAGCGCGTGCTACTCGATCCGCATTAGTGTTAGAATTAACACTATGGAAGTCGCGCGACGCGTCAATGACAAACGTCGCGTGGGTCTTCCGACGGTGATGGCGATGGTGTCGGGAATCAGACCTAAGGAGTGGGTCACGGTGGGACTGGCCGATGACCGTCGGTGGTCGTTGGTGCTGACGCCGGTGCCAACCCCGGATGATCCGAGTGGCGCAGCGCGGCGCGACCCCGCTCGGCCGCGGAAGGTCACAGAGGTGATGCAGGTGACGTTGCCGAAGGCCTTGATGGAGCAAGTCGGGATGAAGCCGAACGAGTGGGTGTTTGTCAGCTCACTTGGCGAGAACCGAGGTATGCGAGTCGTACCTCAGTCGAAGGTCAGACTGCGCGAGCTCCCCGCGACTCGGTCACGACTGGCCGCGGCACGAAGCGATCGGGCGTCAGGGGGTGCGTCGTGACGAGTGTGACTCTGAGCGGGTTCGTACCGCTGATAGCAGACGATCCTCCGGCGTCCGCGCAGGGGTCGGGGGTTACCCCAGTTCCACAACTGGCGCATGATGGCGCCTTGGGCGTGAGTCATGCGCCGATAGCTCATGTAGGTGGAGAGGACCGCTGGGGATGGTGCAGGTGCTGACCCGGGAGCGGCTCGGTATCGCCAAGCCAGTGCCCCGCGGCGTGGGGCACTGGACTGACCTGTCGCCGGTGTCGGCGGCAGAGTTCGTGCGCTCTGACGTCGTGGGTGGAGGGGTGTGTCTGCCAGCGGTGTGGTTCTGCGACAGCCTGCTGGTGCCGGTCGTTTCGTGGGACCTCGAGGCACTCGAGCGCCGCCAGGTAGATGGGAAGGGCCCGATGCTCTTCCGCTCAGTCTTGGCCGACCGGCTTGAGCACGGGCGCGATCACCTGGAGCCTCCGGTGTTACGGATGGAGGCCTTCATCACCCTGTGGCCTCTTTCGGTCGCCAGAGGAGCGCTAGCGGCGGCATCGGCGTACGCGCCGGCCATCGCGGCCGTCCCGTCACCCCCGGGGGCGGATGGCTGGAACGTGTTCGAATGCGACTTCTACGGGTTCACAGTGGCAGAGGTCGACGGTGCTGGTGCACGCGTGGTCGTTGAGGGTCTCGGGCGTCCCAAGCATCCGGCTGGAGGGATCGCTCACCAGCGGCGACTCATGGAGGAACAATTGTTCGATGTTGCTCTCCGGACGGACTTGATACCAACTCCGTGAGTGGTCCAACTACGGCAGCGGTGGCAGTGTCGAGCGGAGCTTGTGCCAGGCGCCCTGAAACTTGGGCGGGTCCCACCGGAGACCGGTGTCGTCGGCAATCTCCATGTTCGTGATCTGCGCGTGGCTGCATCGGCCCAGCCACGCGTGCTGGCGGTGCAGCGGGCTCGTCGCGTTCAGTACGTATTCGCCGAGGTCCGCGATGGCTGCCAGCGAGTGCTGGTAGGCCGCGACCTCATCGTGAATGCAGCTGAGCGGCCGGTTGTAGCAGTGATGGCAGGGGCAGTTCCAGCGCTCCGGGTGGTCGGGGTCGAGCGCGATCGCAGTGTTGAGCGTGTCGAGGGCGCGGTACGCCATCGCGCACGGGACGTAGGTACCGATCCGGGCGCCGGGGTTGAAGCCACCGCTCTTCTCCTTGGTCGGGTAGAGGTGGCGCAGCCCGGTGGTCGTGCCGACTGCGCCGAACGATGCACCGAAGGCCACGGCGCCGATCACAGAGATGTCGCAGCGGAGCAGCGCGATCTTGACCTTCGCTGTGCCCAGGAGGGTTACCAGGCCCGCGACAGCGTCGTGGACGCCGAGCGGGTCGTCGGTGTGCTCGAGTACCAGTGCGACGGGGACGCCGGCCTTGTTGATCGCAGAAGCGAGACCGGCTACGTCCTTCCTAAGCCAGTCGAGGTGGAGCGGAAGCACGGCGAGTACGCCTTCCCCCAGGAGGCGCGCTTCCTTGAGCACTGCGGCCAGCGCGGCGTGATCGCTGGCCCCTACGTAGGGGGAATCAGTGAGCAATGCCGGGAGACCGAGGGTCCGCTGCTCGGCGATCCAGGCTGGGTCGAGGTTGGGGCCAGACGCGGTGGCGACAGCTCGATTCTTTCCGGAGTATCTGTTGGCGTCAGCAAGCACGGCGTGACCTGTGGGCCGGTCAGGAGTGGTTGCGGCGATGATCGCGCGGCACTCGGCAACTACTCGCCGTAGCACCTTGGTGCGATCCTTGGCCCGTGAGTTCAGGGTGAGCAGGATGCCGGTCTCCTCGACGGCCACCAGGGCGGCTGCGGCGCTGAGGTCGGCCGAGCCACATTTGGTCTGGAGGAACAGGGACGGGCATCCGACGAACAAGGGGTTCGGGCTCGCGAACCGCCTGTGGGTAGGGGTACCTGGATCGCCTGCGACGTGTGCGTAGTCTCCGGCTGCTTCGGTGAGGTTGGGCGCGTGGCGCTCCTGCGGAGCCGTGGCAGCGGTGGCCTTCCGATCTGTGTGGGCGCGCTCGCGTTCGCCGCGGGCCTCGCGATGAATGCTGCTGCGGACCTGCACGCGGACTCCTGTTGCCTGGCTGGGTACAGACATGGTAGGTGGTGTGTCGGACAGCGCGGCGTTGATCGGCTGCTGCTGCGCAGAGTCTGTCGCCTGCGTGCCACTCGTGCCGTGGGTCGTTGCGTCGACCTCGACATGGGCGATTGAGCGTTTACTCATGGCTTCACCAGGCGTAGCGGTGTTCCCGGTGGTGTCTCGCCGGGCGGCCGGTAGTGGTCCTTAAACGGAGCCGGCAACATGCCGGCAGTCTTAGCGAGATCATCGAGCGTGTAGCCGTGATCGGTCAGGTGCACTTCCATGACCCGGGTCAGGGTGCCGGGTGTTTCGGCTGGCAGCGCGCCGGGTTCCACCTGCTTCCAGCCCAGCTGGTTGAGCCGGATCTGGAACTGGCGGTATTGCCGCTCTGAGATTTCATCGAGGTCGTGGGCGCGCCGGATCAGCGCTGCGATCGACATGCCCCATTGGGCCTTGAGCTGTATCAGCCGCGGAAAGTCGCGAGTGGTGAGTCCGGCCAGTTGCGGGGCGATCTCCTCGGCAGGGGCGAGGAACTCGCTGGCGAAGATGTCGGCCTGCCTCTCCTGGTCGTCCTCAGGGATCGTGTGGAGGATCAGATGAGCGAGCTCGTGACAGGTGGTGAACCTTTGTCGGTCGCCTGGCAGTCCGAGGTTCACGACCATAATCGGCGGACGCCCGCCATCGCGCGGCCAAGTGGATACGGCGTCTTGGGCGTTGGTGAACAGCGACCTGGCCACCACCACGATGCCGACGGCCTCGAGAACCTCGATCACGTTGGGGATCGGCCCTGAGGGGACTCGCCACGCGGCCCGTACGGCCTGAGCTGCGGCCGCGGGGTCGCCGTCGAACAGGTCGAGATCGAGCCGGTGCAGCTCAGTGTCGGGAACGAGTTCGATTCCGCGCAGTAGGCCCTCGACCGATAGCCGGGTCAGATGGGTGAGGGCTTCGATGCGTCGTTTGGTGGAGGCGTTGATCTTGGAGTGCCGACGCCGGTGATGCATGCAGGTGACTTCCAGCCCCTGCACCGGGGTGTCGTCGACCAGCAGGTCCACGGGGCACTTGAGCGCGGCTGCAACCTTGACCAGATTCTCACCAGTGAGTGGCAGCAAGCTCGACTCGACCTTGGAGATGTAGCCCTGGCTCAGGCCCGTGGCGTCGCCCAGGCCTTGTTGGGTCATCCCGAGCGACTCTCGGACGAGAGTGACCATCCGCGGGCGTGCTTGATCAGACATCGCGTCCCCCAGTGGACTCCCCAGGCGCAGCGGGGCGGGCACTATCGGCGATCCGTTTGGCCGCGGCATTCTGCGCCGAGCGGATGATCGGCGGCGACAGGGGCATGATCGGCAGCTGTGCCGTGCCGGCGGTCGGCGTATGGGTGCTGGCCGTGGTGACCGGGATCGGGAAAGAGTAGAAGACGTCGGTGAAACCCAAATGGCAGACAAGCTCAAGGCGCTCGATGCTCTCCTCTTCGGCGTCGAGGACGTAGCCGGCCGTCAGGACCGTGAACGTCTCCATGCCTGGCAGGCACGGATCGCCCAGGTGATAGGCCAGGCTCAGTGCTCGGTCGGAGTCGCTACGGCACAGGCCGAGGTCAGAGCTGAGCTTCCGGAAACGGACTCTGATGCTGCCCCCGGCCAGGCTCACCCACGGCCGTCCGAACTGATCGTCCACGGTGGCCTCGGCCACCGGGTTGAAGATGCGGTGTGCCGGCTCTCGGGTGAAGTCCGACACCAGCATTCCGCGCGAGGAGGCGGCGGCGTAGGCCATCTGCTCAGGCGCCAGCCGGCGGGTCGCGGTGAACGCATCCCACGCCTGGGTGAGGACCTGCCCGAAGCGGGTGAGGTGGCTGCCGACTGCTTGCTCGACCAGGTCGTGGTTGGCTGGCACGTTGAGCGGATGGCCGTTCACTCCGTCCGGTGCACTCATCTCTATCCCTTAGCCTTGGAATGTCTCAGGAATAATAGTAGCAGATGATTGCCGCCCTATTGTCCGACCGCCGCCGCGCGGTTGTGCGACTAGCAACGTCCGAGACACCTGTTGTCGCACCGGCAGTGGGTGTAGTGCCAGCTGCCGCCGAAAGCGGCCGTGCTCGCACCGCCCGTTTCGGGTAGTCGGCGGGGGTTGATCGGTCCCCCAAACGGAGGTCGTCGACGTGCTGGACGAGGGTCTCGGCGGGACCGGTGCGACCTGCCGCGGCCGTGCGCGGAGGCGCCGCCGGGTGGTTCCAATGGCACACTGATGGCACAGACCAACGAAAAACGTCCCTCAACGTTGAAAGACGTTGAGGGACGTTTTCGCAGGTCAGAGGCCCTTTTCTGCGCTTCAGCGCAGATCAGGAAACCGCCTGCTTTAGATGTCGTAATACAACTCGAACTCGTGGGGGTGGGGGCGGAGCTGGACGGGGAGGATCTCGTTCTGGCGCTTGTAGTCGATCCAGGTCTCGATCAGGTCCGGGGTGAAGACGTTGCCGACGGTGAGGAAGTCGTGGTCGGCCTCGAGGTGGTTCATCACGGCGTCGAGGGTGGTGGGGACGTGCTCGACCTCGGCGGCCTCGGCGGGCGGCAGCTCGTAGATGTCCTTGTCGATCGGGGCGGGCGGCTCGATCTTGTTCTTGATGCCGTCGATGC
>CAZTHV010000184.1:0-6681 GCA_964613165.1 uncultured Marmoricola sp. | reverse complement strand
GACATCACCCGGCAGCAGGTCGATGCCGTCGTCAATGCCGCGAACAACCGCATGCGCGGCGGCGGGGGAGTCGACGGCGCGATCCACGCTGCCGGTGGGCCCGACGTGCTCGAGGACTGCGTCCGGCGGTTCCCCGATGGGCTGGCGACCGGTGAGGCCGGATGGACGACCGCCGGGGAGATGCCCGCGCGCTGGGTGATCCACGTCGTCGGGCCGAACTTCCGCGCCGGACAGACCGACCGGACCCTGCTGACGTCCTGCTACGCCAACGCGCTGCGGGTCGCCGACGAGCTCGCGGCCACCAGCGTCGCCTTCCCGCTGGTCAGCGCCGGGATCTACGGTTGGCCGATCCACGACGCGGTCACGGCCGCCGTACACACCCTGCGGAGCACGTCCACCGAGGTTGCCGAGGCACGGATGGTGGCCTTCGGTGCTGCGGCGTACGACGCGCTGGTGGCCACCCTGGCCGACAGTCCGTGACGTGCGGGTCGTGAGCCGGCTCCCGGGACGGCCCGCACGTCACGGACTATCCGAGGAAGGGAGTCAGAGCGCGCCGACCACGTGGTCGATGCACGCGGTGAGGACCACCACGTCGGCGGGGTCGACGGCCGGGTACATCGCGATCCGGAGCTGGTTGCGGCCGAGCTTGCGGTAGGGCTCGGTGTCGACGATCCCGTTGGCGCGCAGCACCTTGGCGACCGCGGCCGCGTCGATGCTGTCGTCGAAGTCGACGGTGCCGATCACCAGCGAGCGGTGCTCGGGGTTCTCGACGTACGGCGTGGTGTACGACGTCTTCTCCGCCCAGCCGTAGAGGGCGTCGGAGGACGCGGTGGTCCGCTCGACCATGCCGGCCAGCCCGCCCTGCGAGTTCATCCAGTCGAGCTGCTCGGCCATCAGGAAGAGGGTGGCGACGGACGGAGTGTTGTAGGTCTGGTTCTTCGCGGAGTTGTCGATCGCGGTCGGCAGGTCGAGGAACGCCGGGACCCAGCGGTCCGTGGCGGCGAGCTCGGCGGCCCGGTCGAGCGCCGCCGGCGACATCAGTGCGATCCAGAGCCCGCCGTCGGAGGCGAAGCACTTCTGCGGGGCGAAGTAGTAGACGTCGGCCTGGGCGATGTCGACGGGCAGGCCGCCCGCTCCCGAGGTGGCGTCGACCAGGACCAGTGCCCCGTCGTCGGCGCCCGCGACCCGCTCGACCGGCGCCATCACGGCGGTCGAGGTCTCGTTGTGCGCCCAGGCGTAGGCGTCCACCCCGGCCTCGGCGACCGGCGCCGGCCGGCTGCCCGGGTCGGAGGCGATCACCGTCGGATCGGCCAGGAACGGCGCCTGCTGGGCCGCCTTGGCGAACTTGGAGGAGAACTCGCCGAAGGTCAGGTGCTGGCTCTTGCTCCGAATCAGGCAGAAGGTGGCGATGTCCCAGAACGCCGTGGCGCCGCCGTTGCCCAGCACGACCTCGTAGCCCTCGGGCAGCGAGAACAGCTCGCGCACTCCCGCGCGCACGCGTCCGACGGTGTCCTTCACCGGCGCCTGCCGATGCGAGGTGCCCATCAGACCGGTGCCGGTGGCAGCCAGTGCGTCGAGGGCGCCGGTGGGGATCTTCGACGGTCCGGCGCCGAAGCGGCCGTCGGCGGGCTTGAGCTCGGCAGGGATCGAGATGGCGTCGGACAACGTGGGTCCCCTCGTGGGTGCGTTCTGGATCGGCGCTCCCATTGTGTCAGCCGGTCCCGTCCGGTCCGCGTGGCCGCCCGCCCTGTGGTCCTCGGCAGGCCGGGTCAGGTCACGTCGCGACGGCGGACCAGCCACCAGGTGACCAGCGGCAGCAGCACGACATAGGCCACGGTCGTCCACAGTGCCCGCTGCATCGAGAGCGCGTCCAGCAGCCCGGGTGCAGGGGCCGGCGCGGATCCGCCGACGTCGATCAGCTGGCCGACCAGGGACCCGGCCGCCGTCCCGGGGAGCACGTGGGTGAGCGACTCGACCCAGGACAGCGCCCCGCCGACCCCCCGGAGCAGGTTCTCGATGACCAGCGACCAGACCAGCCCCAGCCCGACGGAGACCGCGGGGCCGCGGGCGACGGTGCCCAGGAGGTACCCCGCCAGCGCCCACATCTCCATGACCAGGAACGCGACACCCACCGACCGGGCGGTGTCGCCGAGCGCGGGCAGTGCCGTCGACTGCGACTCCGCGATCGCCACGGCCAGCGACATCGCGTAGTCGGTGACCAGCGTGGCCAGCACCACGCCGGCGACGAGGGCGGTCATCGCGGCCAGCGAGCCGAGCAGCGTGCCGGTGCGCGAGGGCCCCTGGGTGAGCACCGTCTTCCAGGTGCCCCAGCCGTAGCCGTTGCCGGCGATGATCGCGCCGAGCACCATCATGATCGCGCCACCGAACATCGGCATGCCCTGCGGCAGGGTGTCGGGCACGGCGGCCGGAAGCATCGAGACGAGCAGGTCGGCCCGGGTCTGTCCCTCGTTGGAGAAGCCGTTCTCGCCGCTGGTGTAGGTGATGTAGTTGAAGAGGTAGCCGAACGTCGCGTTCAGCACCAGCCACGCTCCGGTGGTCACCCAGACGGCGGGCCACTTCCGCAGCCGGAGCAGCTCGGCCCGCGCGCTGCGGAGCACCGCCGGAGTCCGGGCGGGGGGTGTCAGGGTCGCGCTCATCCGGGGTCCCCGCGGAGGCGCGAGCGTAGCGAGTGGCTTCGTGGGGTGGTTCATCGGATCGCCTCCGGGGTCGGGGCCTGCACGGGCAGGCCGATGTCGGTCAGCTCGAAGAACACCTCTTCGAGGGTGCGCTCGCTGACGGTCACCTCGTGCACGTCGACGTCCTCGGCGACCAGGGCACGCACGACGTCCGGCGCGCGCTCGGACGGTACGTCGAGCAGGACGGCGTCCTGCTCCAGCCGGACGGCGTCCTCGCCGGCGATCCGCATCGCGATGGCCAGTGCCCTCTCGATCGGAGTGGCGACGACCCGGAGCCGGCGGCCTCCGCGCAGGTCGGCGACGGTCGACTCCGTCAGCAGCCTCCCGCCGGCGATCACGCCCACCCGGTCGCAGATCTCCTCGACCTCGGCGAGGAGATGGCTGGAGAGCAGGACCGTCTGGCCGCCGCGAGCGAGGTCGACGATCAGTGCCCGCATGTCGGCCATGCCGGCCGGGTCGAGGCCGTTGGTCGGCTCGTCCAGCACGATCACGTCCGGGTCGCCCATCAGCGCCGCCGCGACTCCGAGGCGCTGCTTCATGCCGAGGGAATAGGACTTGTAGCGATCCGCACCCCGAGAGGCCAGCCCGACGCGCTCCAGCGCCTCGTCGACGACCACGTCGGGCAGTGCCCGGTAGTGGGCCATCGTGCGCAGGTTGTCGCGTCCGGACAGGTAGGGGTAGAAGCCGGGTCCCTCGATGAGTGCGCCGACCCTGGCCGTCGTCGCGGCCTCGCCGGCCGGCCGGCCGAGCACGGTCGCGGAGCCGCTCGTCGGCCGGATCAGGCCGAGCACCATCCGCAGCGTGGTGGTCTTGCCGGCGCCATTGGGTCCGAGGAAGCCGTACACCTCGCCACGGCGTACCGACAGCTCGACCCCGTCGACCGCCAGCCGGGCGGCGTCGCCGGTGCCGTACCTCTTGGTGAGTCCCTCGGTCTGCACTACCAGCTCTTCCATGCCCCCACTCTCGGCGTCCTGGGGCCGGCGTGCGTCCGTCGAGGAGCGGCTCCGGCGTACGCAGAGCTGCGCAGGAGGGATACGCCCATGACGTGACGCCCGAGCGCCGCGCGGCACCTAGGGTCGAGATCGTGGAGATCCTGATCGACCGGATGCGGCGTGACTGGTGGGTGCTGGTCGTCCTGGCGATCACCGTCCTCGGCACGGTGCACCGCAGTGACGTGGGCGGCTACCTGCGGCCGAACCTCTGGGCCGGTGTGCTGGTCGTCGTCGCCGTGGTGCCGCTGCTCTGGCGCGAGGTGCGGCCGGAGCTGACCGTGGTGGTGAACGCCGCGGCCGTGACGACCTACTTCGCCGCCTCCCCGGGCTTCCCCGACGGCCCCATCTACCTGTCGGTGTTCCTCTCCACCTTCGCGATCGCCTCACGCCGTCCGGCCCGCGGCTGGCTGCCGTACGCCGGGGGCGCGCTGGTCGCGATCCTGGTGGCGCTGCTGCTCCGAGAGGCCAGGGTCGACTCCTCGAGCGACCTGGGCACGGCCGTCCGGATGCTCTGGTTCGTCACGATCGACGCCGCCTCCGCGGCCCTCGCGCTGGCGATCCGCGGCCGCCGCGAGACCCGGAGCGAGCAGGTCCGGCGGACCGCGACCGAGGAGCAGCTGCGCATGGCCCAGGACCTGCACGACGGTGTCGGCCACGGCCTCGCCGTGATCGCGATGCAGGCCGGCGTCGCGCTGCACGTGCTCGACCAGGATCCGGCGGCGGCCCGGCGGTCGCTGGAGGCGATCCGGGACACCAGCCGGGAGTCGCTGGACGCGCTCCGGGCGGAGCTGGTGCGGCTGTCGCCGGGCCCGGAGTCCGCGCCCCGCGTGCCGCGCAACGGCCTCGCGGACCTGGAGGTGCTCGCCTCCCGGATCCGCGCCGGCGGGATCCGGGTCGATCTCGGGGTCGATCCGGCCGTCGCGGGCGGCGGCCTGCCGCCCGAGGTCGACGCGGCCGGCTACGTGGTGGTGCAGGAGGCTCTCACCAACGTGCTCCGGCATGCGCAGGCCGATGCCGCCGAGGTGGTCGTGCGCCGGACGCCCGCCGCGCTGGAGATCACCGTCACCGACGACGGCCGAGGCGCGGCGGGAGGTGCGGGTGGCTTGGGCATTCCGGGGATGCGGACCCGGGTCGAGGGCCTCGGGGGCACACTCGACGCCGGTCCTGCGCCCGGTAGCGGCTTCCGGGTGCGAGCGGTGATCCCAGTCGCGGAGGTGCCGGCGTGATCCGGGTGCTGGTGGTCGACGACCAGGCGGTCGTCCGGATGGGCCTGGCGACGCTGATCGGGTCCGAGGACGGGCTCGAGCTGGTCGGTGAGGCGGCGGATGGAAGGGCCGGACTGTCGATGGTCCGCGCGCTCCGCCCCGACGTGGTCCTCTGCGACATCCGGATGCCGGTGCTCGACGGGCTGGCGCTGCTCCGCGAGGTCGCGACGGATCCCGGCCTGAGCAGCGTGCGCGTGGTGATGCTGACGACCTTCGAGCTCGACGAGTACGTCTTCGAGGCGCTCCGGCTCGGAGCCAGCGGCTTCCTGCTCAAGGATGCGGCTCCGTCCTCGCTCCTGGAGGCGATCCGTGTCGTCGCGGACGGTGGGTCGCTGCTGGCGCCCTCGGTCACCCGGCGGGTGATCGAGCAGTTCGCCGCCTCGGCGCCGCCGGTCGCACACCCGGCGCTCGACGATCTCACCGACCGCGAGCGCGAGGTGGTCGCCTGGGTGGCGACCGGCCGCTCGAACCAGGAGATCGCCGAGGCACTCGTGGTCAGCCCGGACACGGTGCGCACCCACGTGAGCCGGGCGATGGTCAAGCTCGGCGCGCGCGACCGGGCCCAGCTGGTGGTCTTCGCGCTCCAGTCGGGCCTCGAGCCACCGGCCTGACCGCCGCCGCGGAGTCTCAGGGCGCCTGGGCGAGGAGGATCCGGTCGAGCAGGTTGACCGGACCAGCCTGGTCAGCCGGCCCAGTCGGTGTTCCAGCCGGGGACGGAGTCGGCGGGACGCGCGGCGGGGCCGGCGTAGATCGCCGAAGGGCGGATCAGCCGGCCGGTGCGCTTCTGCTCCAGGATGTGCGCCGACCACCCGCCGGTGCGGGCACAGGTGAACATCGAGGTGAACATCGGCGCCGGCACCTCGGCGTAGTCCAGGACGATCGCGGCCCAGAACTCCACGTTGGTCTCCAGGACCCGGTCGGGGCGCCGCTCGCGAAGCTCGGCGAGCGCGGCCTTCTCCAGCTCCTCGGCCACCTGGTACCTCGGCGAGCCCAGCTCCTTGGCGGTGCGGCGCAGCACCCGGGCCCGGGGGTCCTCGGCGCGGTAGACCCGGTGGCCGAAGCCCATCAGTCGCTCGCCGTCGTCGAGCAGCCGCTTGACGTACGCGCGCGCGTCGCCGGAGCGCTCGACCTCCTCGATCATGCCGAGCACGCGGGAGGGAGCGCCGCCGTGCAGCGGGCCGCTCATCGCGCCGATCGCGCCGGAGAACGCGGCGGCCACGTCGGCGCCGGTCGAGGTGATCACTCGCGCGGTAAAGGTCGAGGCGTTCATGCCGTGCTCGGCCGCGGAGCTCCAGTAGGCGTCGATCGCCTTGACGTGACTGGGATCGGCCTCGCCCTTCCAGCGGATCAGGAAGCGCTCGGCAAGGGTGTTGCCCTGGTCGACCACGCGCTGCGGCACGATCGGCTGGCCGAGGCCACGGGCGGCCTGCGCGGCGTACGAGAGCACCATCACCGCGACCCGGGACAGGTCCAGGCGGGCCTGCTCGTCGCTGATGTCGTAGGTCTGACCCATCCCGAGCATCGGCGCCAGCATGGCGACGCCGGCTTGGACGTCGGCGCGGATGTCGCCGGTGTGGATCGGGATGTTGTAGGGCTCGGCGGGCGGCAGGCCGGGCTCGTACTCGCCGTCGATGAGGAGGCCCCAGACCTTCTCGAACGGGACCCGGCCGACCAGGTCCTCGATGTCGACGCCGCGGTAGCGCAGCGCGGACCCTTCCTTGTCGGGCT
>CAZTHV010000183.1:1521-6681 GCA_964613165.1 uncultured Marmoricola sp. | reverse complement strand
CCGCGGTGCTGGCGCGCGAGCACAACGACGCCAACGTGATCTCGGTGGGCGGCCGGATGCACTCGCTGGAGGAGATGACCAGGTTCATCGAGCTCTTCCTCGCCACGCCGTTCAGCGAGGAGGACCGTCATGTCCGGCGCATCGCGATGATCAGCCGGTACGACGAGTCCGGCGATCTTCCCCCGCTGCCCGATGCCTGAGGGACACACCCTCCGCCGGCTGGCCGGCATGGTCGAGGAGACCTTCGGCGGCCGTCCGGCACGGGTGAGCAGCCCGCAGGGCCGGTTCGCCGAGGCGGACGACCTGGACGGCGCGCTGGTGGAGGGCGCCTCCTCGGCCGGCAAGCACCTGTTCGTGGAGTTCGAGGGTGAGCGCTACGTCCACATCCACCTGGGGCTGATCGGCGCCTTCGACTTCTCGCCCCCGCCGTTGCGGCCACCGGCGGGACAGGTCCGGCTGCGGCTGGTCTCGCCGGAGGGATGGGCCGCGGACCTCCGCGGCGCCACGGTCTGCGAGCTGGCCGGTCCGCAGCGGCGCGCCGACGTCCTCGCCCGCCTGGGGCCCGATCCGCTCGATCCCGGTGCCGATCCCGAGCGCGCCTGGTCGCGGATCTCGCGGAGCCCGCGCCCGATCGGCGACCTGCTGATGGACCAGGCGGTCCTCGCCGGGGTCGGCAACGTCTACCGCGCCGAGGTGCTCTTCCGGCAGCGGATGCACCCGCTGCGTCCGGGCCGGACGCTGCGGCGCGCGCAGTTCCAGGCGATCTGGGACGACCTGGTCGGCCTGATGGCCGAGGGCGTGCGCGTCGGGCGCATCGACACGGTCCGCCCCGAGCACACCCCGGAGGCGATGGGCCGAGAGCCCCGCAAGGACGATCACGGCGGGGAGGTCTACGTCTACCGGCGGCAGGGACGGCCGTGCCACGTGTGCGGATCGTCGGTGCGGACCGAGGTGCTGGTCGGACGCAACTCGTTCTGGTGTCCCCGATGTCAGCCGAGGTTCCGCTCTCGCGCCGTACGCTGAGGCCCGTGCCTCGGCCTCGGATCGTGCCCAGCGTGAGCGGCCTGCGGCTGCGCTTCCAGCGCCGTGTCGTGGACTCCGACCGTCCGGCGCTGGTGTTCCTGGTGGTGCTGGCGACGGCGATGACCGCCGCCGGGATCGCGTCGCCGGAGATGGTGCCGCAGGTGACGATGCTGGTGCCGATGTTCCTGGGCAGCCTGTGGCTCTGGCCGCGGACGCTGCCCTGGTACGTGCTGTACTGCCTGGTCGGTGTGGTGGTGCTCAGCGCCACCCAGCCCGTGGTCAGCGGCCGGTCGGTGGTGCGGGTCGCGGTCGCCTTCGGCATCGGCCTGCTGATCATGCTCGCCGCGTACCGCCGTGGCCGCCTGGGCGTCTCGGGCGTCCGCGGCGAGTCGATGTTCGTCGACCTGCGTGACCGGATCGCCCGGCAGAGCGTCGTCCCGGAGCTGCCCGCCCCGTGGCTGGTCGAGTCCGCGATCCGGACCGCCAACGGCACCTCGTTCAGCGGTGACTTCGTGGTGGCCAGCCGGGCGACCGACGGAGCCACCCTCGACCTGGTGGTCGTGGACGTCTCCGGCAAGGGGGTGGAGGCCGGCACCCGGTCGCTGCTGCTCTCCGGGGCGTTCGGCGCGCTGCTGTCCGCGGTCGCCGCCGACCGGTTCCTGGTCGACGCCAACGACTACCTGCTGCGCCAGCAGTGGCCGGAGGGCTTCGCCACCGCGGTGCACCTGCACCTGGACCTGGAGACCGGCGAGGCGGAGATCCGTGCCGCCGGGCACCCGCCGGCGATCTGGCTTCGGGAGGGCAGCGACCAGCCGACGCTGCTGGACACCGACGGGATGGTGCTCGGCATCGAGCAGGAGGCGGGCCGCTTCGAGCCGGCCCGGGTGCGGCTGGAGCCGGGCGACGCGCTGCTGCTCTACACCGACGGCCTGGTGGAGGTCGGGCGCCACGACATCAGCACCGGGATCGACCGGCTGGCTCGCCGTGGGGTGACGATCCGGAGCCGGGGCTTCGCCGGAGTCGCCCAGCGGCTCATCGACGACCTGGCCTCGCGCAGTGACGACGCGGCGGTGGTGCTGGTCCATCGGCAGAGGACCGATCCCTGATTCGTGGGGGCAGTGGTCGATGTGGCACCATGTCAGGCGCACTCGACGGCCGCTGACGGCACCTGCCGGCGTCGTCGCAGCGCGCGCGGATGTAGCTCAATGGTAGAGCCCCAGTCTTCCAAACTGGCTACGCGGGTTCGATTCCCGTCATCCGCTCTCAAGGGAGAGACCGCAGGTCGGAGCGGGTTCGTGGCCCGCCCGCCGAGCCTGGCGGCGACACGGTTCAGGCAGAGTGCGAGCGCTCGGACCTCGGGTGGCCTTCACGAAGGATTCATCAGCCGTTCATCTGCGTCGGAGAGGCTTCGGTCATGAGACGACACCTCCTGACCCTCGCCGTACTGCCGCTGCTCGCCGGCGGGCTCGTCCTCGCGGCATCCCCCGCCCAGGCCGATGACATCACCTGTCGTGGCACCATCGGCGCGATCAGCACCGACGACAACGTGATCGTCCCCTCGGGTGCCACCTGCCGCCTCCGCGGCACCCGCATCGACGGCAACGTGGAGGTCAAGCGGGGCGCGACCCTGATCGCCCGCGGCGTCCGGGTCGACGGCAACATCCAGGCAGACGGCTTCCGCCGTGTCGTCGTGGCGGCACACAAGGGCAAGCGGTCGCGGGTCGACGGCAACATCCAGCTCGAGGACGGCGGCAAGGGCCGGATCGTCCGCACCACGGTCGACGGTGACATCCAGCTCGAGGACAACGGACGGTTCAAGATCCGTCGCAACCGGGTCGACGGCAACCTCCAGTGCGAGGACAACTCACCGCGTCCAACCGGTCGGCGCAACCAGGTGAACGGCGACAAGGAAGGCCAGTGCCGCAGGCTCTGAAGCCCCGGTGGCGGTTGAGGAGTGAGGATCCCTCACCGGTTGCGATTCTCGACGCTGGAGCAGCGACTCGGTGTGGTGCATGCCGCCCAGCAGCGCTGTCGTTTCGAGCCGTTCCCGGTCGTCTCCGGTCTGGTCGCCCGTGGTAGTGTCTCCGCTGGTCAGACCGCCCTAAAACGGGGTCTGACCAGCGGATTGTCTGGGACAACAGGGGAGCGCTTCCAACTGGCTACGCGGGTTCGATTCCCGTCATCCGCTCTCAAGGCACTGTCGCGACCGGACGACCGTGCCTTGGCGGGGCGTAGCGTAGTGGCTAGCGCGCCTGCTTTGGGAGCAGGAGATCGCAGGTTCGAGTCCTGTCGCCCCGACCGCGAGACCCAGCCAGGCAGAGCCATGAGGAGAAACCTGTGAAGAGCGCCGTTGAGACGCTGAACCCGACCCGGGCCAAGATCACCGTCGAGGTCCCGTTCGAGGAGCTCGAGCCGAGTCTGAAGGCGGCGTACCAGAAGATCGCCAAGCAGGTGAACGTTCCCGGCTTCCGCAAGGGCAAGGTGCCGCCGCCGGTGATCGACCGTCAGGTCGGCCGCGGCGTGGTGCTCGACGAGGCGATCAACGAGGCGCTGCCGAAGCTCTACGTGCAGGCGCTGCAGGACAACGATCTGCAGCCGTTGGCGCAGCCGGACATCGACATCACCAAGTTCGCCGACCAGGAGTCCCTGGAGTTCACCGCCGAGGTGGACGTCCGGCCCGCGATCGAGGTGCCGTCGTACGACGGGCTGAGTGTCGAGGTCGAGGACATCGCCGTGTCCGACGAGGACATCGCCGAGCAGGTCGACAGCCTGCGGGAGCGCTTCGCGATCCTCAAGGACGTCGAGCGAGCGGCTCAGGACGACGACATCGTCACCATCGACATGGTGGCCACCCGCGGCGGCGAGGACATCGAGGGCGGCGAGGTCCGCGGCTACTCCTACAAGGTCGGCTCCGGCCAGCTCATCGAGGGCGCCGACGACGCCATCCGCGGCCTCTCGGCGGGTGAGGAGCGGAGCTTCTCCAGCAGCCTGCTGGCCGGTGACCAGGAGGGCGAGGACGTCGACGTGGTGGTCACCGTCACCGCGGTGAAGGAGCAGGAGCTCCCCGAGTTCGACGACGAGTTCGCCCAGACCGCGTCGGAGTTCGACACCGCCGAGGAGCTGCGCGACAGCGTGCGCGAGGGCCTGGTGCACCAGGCGCGCCTGGCTCAGGCCGCCGAGGCGCGCGACGCCGTCCTGGAGAAGCTGCTGGACGGCGCCGAGATCCCCCTGCCCGACGGGGTCGTGGCCACCGAGCTCGCCCAGCGTCGTGAGGAGATGGAGCAGCAGCTCGGGTACGCCGGGATGACGCTGGACCAGTATCTCGAGAACGAGAAGCAGACCATCGACGAGTTCGAGGGCGACCTGGACAAGCGGGTCCGCGACATGATGGCCGCGCAGTTCCTCCTCGACGAGGTCGCCAAGGCCGAGGAGATCGGCGTCGACCAGAGCGAGCTCTCCGAGCACCTCTTCCGGCGTGCCCAGCAGTCCGGGGAGAACCCCGACGCGTTCATGAAGCACATGATCGAGCACAACCACATCCCGGAGATGGTGGCCGAGGTCGTGCGGGGCAAGGCGCTCGCGCTGATCGTCGAGTCCGCCACGGTCACCGACGCCTCGGGCAACCCGGTCGAGCTGAAGAGCCTGCGTCCGGACGGCACCATCGGCGAAGAGTCCAGCGAAGAGGAGCAGCCCAGCGAAGAGGGCGCCGAGGAGGCCGCTGCCGAGGCCGTGACCGCCGAGGCCGCGGAGGACTGAGGCCGCGGCCGGAGTCCGCTCTGGGCCCGCCTCGGAATCCGCTCTGGAATCCGCTCTGGGCGAACACCGGCCCGTTCCTCGTGGAATTGCCGGGGCTGGCGTCTAGGGTCTGGGCTGTGAACGAGATCTCCAGCCCGCAGATGAACGGGGCCTCGTCGTCGTACGGGCTCGACGACCACATCTACCAGCGCCTGCTACGCGAGCGGATCGTGTTCCTCGGCTCCGAGGTCCGCGACCAGAACGCCAACGCGATCTGCGCGCAGCTGCTGCTGCTCTCCGCCGAGGACCCCGAGGCGGACATCTTCTTGCACATCAACAGCCCCGGCGGCTCGGTGGACGCGGGCATGGCGATCTACGACACCATGAACTACATCACCAACG
>CAZTHV010000183.1:0-1511 GCA_964613165.1 uncultured Marmoricola sp. | reverse complement strand
CCTTTATCGATTTGCGCGACCGAGATGGAATTACGCAAGTTGTTGTTTCGGAAGGAGATACGACACCATGAACTACATCACCAACGACGTGGCCACCGTCGGCATGGGGCTGGCCGCCTCGATGGGCCAGTTCCTGCTGTGCGCCGGCGCCAAGGGCAAGCGCTACGCGCTGCCGCACGCGCGGATCATGATGCACCAGCCCTCCGGCGGCATGGGCGGCTCCGCGTCGGACATCAAGATCCAGGCGCAGCAGTCGCTGCACATCAAGAAGGTCCTCTTCGATCTGATCGCCCAGCACACCGGCCAGCCGCTGGACCAGGTGGAGCAGGATGCCGACCGCGACCGCTGGTTCACCGCCGAGCAGGCCAAGGACTACGGCTTCATCGATCACGTGATCACCAGCGCCCGCGAGGCCGCTGACGAGGGCCGTCCGGCGAGAAGCAAGTAGAGACGAGGACTTCTGACGATGAACTACTACATCCCCCAGTGGGAGGAGCGGACGTCGTACGGCTTCCGCCGGATCGACCCCTACGCCAAGCTCTTCGAGGACCGGATCATCTTCCTCGGCACGCCGATCAGCGACGACATCGCCAACGCGGTGATGGCCCAGCTGCTCTGCCTGGAGTCGATGGATCCCGACCGCGACATCAGCATCTACATCAACAGCCCGGGCGGCTCGTTCACGGCGATGACCGCGATCTACGACACCATGAAGTTCATCCAGCCCGATGTGCAGACCGTGTGCCTGGGCCAGGCGGCCTCCGCGGCCGCGGTCCTGCTCGCGGCCGGGTCGCCGGGCAAGCGGATGGCGCTGCCCAACAGCCGGATCCTGATCCACCAGCCCTACACCGAGGGCACCTACGGCCAGTCCTCGGACATCGAGATCCAGGCCAACGAGATCCTGCGGATGCGCGAGCTGCTGGAGCGACTCATCGCCGAGCACACCGGCAAGTCGGCCGAGGAGGTCAGCCGTGACATCGAGCGTGACAAGATCCTCACCGCCGAGGGCGCGGTGGAGTACGGCCTGATCGACTCGATGCTGGAGTCGCGCAAGGCGGCCGCGCTCGCCTGAGCGGGCCGCGACACGCGCGGCCGAGCTGGATTGTCGTGTCCGGCCGCATTCGTCGGTACGACCGGGTACCGTCGTACGAAGGCATGAGATCGTTCGTGGGAGTCGATCAGTTGGTCGGCCCGGATGAGGGGAGACGTCGCCCGTGGCACGCATCGGTGACGGTGGTGACCTGCTGAAATGCTCTTTCTGCGGCAAGAGCCAGAAGCAGGTCAAGAAGCTCATCGCCGGTCCCGGCGTGTACATCTGCGACGAGTGCATCGACCTCTGCAACGAGATCATCGAGGAGGAGCTGAACGAGACCAACGAGGTCGAGTTCTCCGAGCTCCCCAAGCCGCGGGAGATCTTCGAGTTCCTGAACTCCTATGTCATCGGCCAGGAGCAGGCCAAGAAGTCGCTCGCGGTCGCGGTCTACAACCACTACAAGCGGGTCCAGGCCACC
>CAZTHV010000182.1:0-6746 GCA_964613165.1 uncultured Marmoricola sp. | reverse complement strand
AACTCGCGACATCGACCTTGGGAAGGTCGCGCTCTACCAACTGAGCTACATCCGCGCGTCGGCGTACGCCGACGGGCAGTGATGCTAGCCGATCCGCCGGGTGCGGTCACCCACGGGCGCGTTGGTCCCCACCCCTATGATCGGCGGGTACGATGACCAGCCGCTCGTGACCACCGGGTCGGCACCGACGACACCGGAGTTCCGAATGTCCCACGCCTCTGCCGCCCGACGCGGCCTGCGCGCCGCCACGGCCGGCGCCGCCGCGGTCGCCCTCCTGCTCTCCCTCGCCGCGTGTGGCGACGACAAGGACGCCAAGTCCAAGGAGGACGACGCGAAGTCCTCGGACTGCATCGACATCTCCCCGGGCACGTCCAGTGACTCGGTCAAGGTCACCGGTGAGTTCGGCAAGGAGCAGAAGGCCACCTTCGACACCCCGCTCGAGGGCACCAAGGCCGAGCGCACGATCCTGGACAAGGGCGACGGCAAGGTCACGGCCGAGGGCAACCAGGTCGACGTGCTGCTCTCGGTCTTCCTCGGCTCCGACGGCACCTCGGTCGGCACCCAGCCGGCGACCCTCAAGGTCGGCGACCCGCAGATCCTCGAGGCGTTCTCCGCGACGGTCGACTGCGTGCCGATCGGCTCGCGGGTGGTGGCGACCGCTCCGGCCGGGGACCTCTACGGCCCCGACGGCAACGCCAACCTGGGCATCAAGGCCGACGACACGGTGGTGATCGTGACCGACGTGATCGGGCTGAAGGAGATGCCCGAGCCGCAGGCGTGGTCCACCGACGTGCCCAAGGTCGTCTTCAACGACGCGGGCAAGCCGAAGGTGACGCTGCCCAAGTCCGACCCGCCGGCAGATCTGGTGCTCAAGGTCCTCGAGGAAGGCGACGGCACGGTGGTCCAGGACGGCGACCAGGTCACCCTCGAGTACCAGGGCACCAGCTGGAAGGACGGCAAGATCTTCGACCAGAGCTACGGCAAGCAGCCGGCCACCTTCGGCACCGGTGACGTGGTCTCCGGCTTCGGCGCCGCGCTGATCGGCCAGAAGGTCGGCACCCGGCTGGTCGTCTCGATCCCGCCGAAGTACGCCTACGGCGAGAGTGGCTCGGGCAACGACCTGGCCGGTCAGACCCTGCTCTTCGTCATCGAGATCAAGGACACCGCGACCCCCTGACGGACCCCTCGGGACTCAGATCGGCCGCAGCGTCGGCCGCTTGGGCTCGACGCCGTCGCCGGAGGAGCGTCCGGTCAGCCGGCGGTGCACCCACGGCGCCAGGTAGCCGCGCGCCCAGGCGGCATCGGCGGCGAGCTGTTCCCTGCGGGTACGCCGGGGCAGCGGCGTGCGCGGCAGCGGCGTCAGATCGTGCTCGACTCCGAGTGCGTCGAGCACCGCGATCGCGATGTGCTGGTGGCCGACCGCGTTGAGGTGCATCCGGTCGACGTCCATCCACTCGTCACGGTCGCCGACATCGCGCATCCGCCACATGTCGACCACGGTGGCGGCGTACCGGTCTGCGATCTCGCGGACGTGCTCGTTGAAGACCGCCATCCGGCCGCGCAGCGGCGCGTAGATGCCGGCCGAGCCGGGGTCCCAGATGGTGAAGAGCGTGACGTGCGCGCCGGTCGCGGCGAGGCGGCCGACGCCGGCGTCGTACGCCGCGGCGAGGTCGTCGAGGTCGACCCTGGGCCGCAGGACGTCGTTGGCGCCGGCGTGGAGGGTGACCAGGTCGGGCTCCAGGGCGATCGCCGGCTCGAGCTGCTCGGCGAGGATCGGCTTGAGCTTCCGCCCGCGGATCGCCAGGTTGGCGTAGCCGAAGCCGGCAGCCCCGGATTCGATGGCCTCGCGCTGGCGGGCCAGCGCCTCGGCGACCCGGTCGGCCCAGCCGCGCAGCCCGTTGGGTCGCGTGGGGTCGGGATCGCCCACGCCCTCGGTGAAGGAGTCGCCCAGGGCGACGTACCTGTGGAACGGCATGCTCCGATTGTGATCGACGCCGACCCGCCGGCAAGGACCGGGTAGGTTGTCCGCGTGCTGCTCTCCGACCGCGACATCCGGGCCGAGATCGACGCGGGCCGGATCAGCCTCGACCCGTACGACGAGACGATGATCCAGCCCTCCAGCATCGACTTCCGGCTGGACCGCTACTTCCGGGTCTTCGAGAATCATCGCTACCCGCACATCGACCCGGCCGCGGACCAGTCCGACCTGACCCGGGTGGTCGAGCCGCAGGGGGACGAGCCGTTCATCCTGCACCCCGGGGAGTTCGTGCTCGGCTCGACGTACGAGGTGGTCTCGCTGCCCGACGACCTCCCCGCTCGCGTCGAGGGGAAGTCCTCGCTGGGCCGGCTAGGCCTGCTCACCCACGCGACGGCGGGCTTCGTCGACCCGGGCTTCAGCGGGCACGTGACCTTGGAGCTGGCCAACGTCGCGACACTGCCGATCAAGCTCTACCCGGGGATGAAGGTCGGGCAGCTCTGCTTCTTCCGGCTGTCCTCGCCGGCCGAGCACCCCTACGGCTCGGAGAAGTACGGCTCGCGCTACCAGGGTCAGCGGGGCCCGACGCCGTCGCGCTCGTTCGCGAACTTCCACCGCACCTCGATCTGAGCGGGCGGGCGCTCTTCGGCTGATCGGGTTGCCACGTGGGGGCGATGGCCCCGCGGACTCGGCCGTCAGCCGGAGTACGGCAATTTCGAGGTTCGGTAGGCCTTGCAGAGCACACGTCCGACCTTGCGCTTGGTCACCACGGCGACGTACTTGCGGCCGGGCTTGAGATTGGTCGGGATGACCCAGTAGCCGTCTCCGTTGCCGGAGGGCAGGCCCGTCCGGCGGTCCACGCCGACGAGCTTCGGCTTCTTGCCGGGGCGGATCTGGAAGAGCCTCACCTTGCGCTTCTTCACGCACTGCGGGTGCGTGGAGCTGACCGTGCCCAGGGCGGCCTCGCCGCCGTACTTCGTCAGGCCGAACGACGTACTGGTGCTCGCCTTGGCCTGGGGCGCGGCCTGGGCCGGTGCCATGGTGGCGATCAAGGCGATGACAGCAGCGGTCACGCATCCTCGGATCAGGAACCTCTTCATCTCGGGCACTCCTTCAGCGATTCGGCTCGTCGGGTTCTCGGTGCGTCTCTGCCGGACAGGTCGGGCGGGTGAGCTTGCGCGATGAAGCACACGAGTCGACGACGGTCATGGAAGACCGCGCACGCCCGCAGCCGAGTATCTCCTACGGCGTGGGCTGGAGGTCGAATTGCTCCGCGATGCCGTGGCCGATCTCCTCCGCTCAGCGGCGGCGCGGCAGTCGGCGCGTGGACCGGCGCACGCGCTCGGTGATGATCAGGTTGGCGAGCTCATTCTGCTCGGTGGTCTGCCACATGGCTCCTCCTCACTCCTCGTCGTGGTCGTCGGCCTGCTCGAGGACGACATCGCCGCTGACCGTGGTGGCCCGGACCTCGAGGTACGCCTGCCCCTCGGACGGCTTGCCCGCGCTGGCCAGGTTGCTGGCCACGCGGCCGCTGACCGAGCTGATGTCGGTCCATACCGGGGTTCCGGCGGGTACGCCGAGCCGGACGTCGCCGGAGACGTTCCTGATGGTGAGCGTGCCCGCGGGGGCCGCGCCGACGACGACGTCGCCGGAGGCGGTGGTCAGGCTCAGCGCCGACCGGCTTCGGCGCACCCGGAGATCTCCGGAGCCGGTCTTGACCACGGTCCGCCGGCCGACCTCACCGAGCTGGACGTCGCCGGAGCCGGTGGAGATACCGGTGGTCGCGCCGAGGCTGTCCACGGCCACGTCGCCGGACCCGCTCTTGATCCGGACGTCGCCGCCGAGCCGGTGTCCGCGGATGTCGCCGGAGCCGCTCTCGATGACCACCGCCGACGCGCTCTCGTCGACCTCGACGTCGCCCGACCCCGTCTTCAGCCGGACGATGCCGTAGGCGCCGGCGGCGTGCAGGTCCGCTGAGCCCAGCTTGCCGGTGAGACCGCTGCCGTCGGGCACCTCGATCCGCACGGTGTGCGGCTCGATGGACCCGAAGAAGCGACCTCGCGGCGGCACCACGACCAGATGGGTCCCGCGCTGTTCGACGGTGAACTCCCCGGCCCGCGGGCCGAGGACCTCCACGGTCGAGGTGGCCGTGCCGGTCGCCCGGACGGTGACGTCGCCGGCGCCGAGCTCGACGTACAGCTCGACCGGGCCGGGCGTCTCGTAGCTGCGCTCCATGCTCGTCTCCTCCTCAGATCCAGCCGCTCATCCGGCGCCCGCCCCGGCCACGCGGCCCGGGGTTGTCGCCGAGGAACGGGATGCTGGACAGGTCGATGTCGATGTTGATGGCCCCCTCGCGGGTGGCCGAGCGCAGCACGTTGACGATCCAGGTGTTCAGCGAGTGCCCGGCCGCCGCGGCACGCTCCTCCGCCTTGGCCTTGAGGCTCTCGGAGAGCCGTAGCGTGATCCGGGCCGTGGCCGCCTCGTCGTCCTGGTCCTCGTCCGGGGCGGCTCCGGTGGTTGCCTGCCCCTCGGCCGCCTCGGGGCCCTGGGCGACACGGAACTCCAGATCGCGCCCGGCGAGCCGGACCTCGACACCACCGGTCCGCATCTCGCTGGTGATCTCGGCGGCGGCCTCGGAGAGCACCTCCATGAGCGCCAGTCGCATGCTCGGGTCCAGGGCCAGGGCCAGGCGATCGGCCGCCTCGCGGATCCGGTCGTCCCCGGCCGCGGCGGCCTGCGCGAGGTCGTGGCGCAGACGTTCGACGTACGGCGTGATGTCCATGGACATCACTATGACATCACAGTGATGTCAGATCAAGGCGGGTGTGGTGTCGGATCGTTGGCGCGTGCCGAGGGCCCGCCGAAGCTCGGGCGCGGACTTGGTGTGGTCCTTGGCCTTGCTGGTCGCACCGGTCAGTGCTGTGACGATCGCGTCCTTGGCGCTGATGCCCGCGTGGATCGCATCGCCGGCTGCCGGCGTCGCGCGCTCAACGCTCAGGTTGTCCTCGGCCGATTCGAGGTACTCCTCGGCCTTCTGTAGGTGTCGCTTGGCGTAGTTGTGGCTCTCGGTGGAGGTCATGAAGCTCTCCGCGCCCCGCGGGACTTCCTGCCTATCAGGGCGACGCCGTCACGAAGGATCTCGGCGACCACCGGTTCGCGGTCCTCGGGTGCTCGGGCGAAGTCGTCGGGAGTCAGGTGGACGACGTCGCAGGCGTTGCCGAGCCGGGTGTGCACCTGGTCCTGGAGAGCAGCGCGACCGCTCCAGTCCCCGGGTGCGATGACGGCGAGGTCGATGTCGCTGTCATCGCGTGCCTCGCCGCGGGCGACGGAGCCGAACACGATCACGGTCTTCACGTCGGGCGCTGCTCTGCGGATCACACGAGTGAGCATCTCGGTGGGGCTGACGAGCATGCGCAGAGGAGCGATGGCCTCATGTTCCTCGTTGATCTGATGCACGCCTGCGCGCCCGACCGTCTCGGTGGTGATCACCCCGAGCTTCTCCAGATCCCGCAGAGCCTGCTGGACGGCGCCGAGGCTGTGGCGTTCGCCGATCAACGCATGTACGCGCCGACCGGTCAGCGGAGTGCCGGTGCGCAGCAGCACCGAGAGCACTGCGCCGCGCGCGCCGGGCACGATGCCGCCGAAGGGCTCGCCAAAGTTCATGTGAACAAATAGCAGTCATATGACCGGATATCTAGTCATACTTCAGCGATCTGGGCGTTGATCAGAAGCTCGCCCTCAGATGTCGCTGTACTGGTCTTTCGACATCGTGCGGGGCTCGCCTACGACACACCTCGCGGGCGCTCGCCGTGCCTCCGGCTCACTCCTCAGATGTCGAAGAGCGAGCCGCCCTCGGGGATGGTGGTGTCGGTCTTCGGCTGGTGGGCCTCGCCGGATGCCTTCGGCTGCTCCGCCGCCGGCTTCTCGGTGTCCTCCTCGGGCTCGTCCTCCGAAGCGGCGGGCTCGACGGGCTCGTCGGCCTTGGGCTCGACCTTCGGGGCGGACGGGGTGGCCGGGATGTCGAAGAGGGAGCCGCCGCTGCTCAGGTCGACCGCGGGTGCGGCCTCGGCTGCCTTCGGAGCCTCCGTCTTCGGTGCCTCGGCCGGCTTCTCGGCCGGCTTCTCCGGGGCCGCGGCGGGGATGTCGAAGAGCGATCCGCCACCCCCCAGGTCGGCCTTGGGCTCCGGCTCGGCCGGCTCGGCGGGAGCCGTCGGCTCGGCGGGCGTGGTGGGTGCGACATCGAACAGCGATCCACCGCCCAGATCGGCCTTCGGCTCGGCGGTCTTCGGAGCCTCAGCGGGCGCCGTCGGCGCCACGTCGAAGAGCGAGCCACCCGACTGCGCGGGCGCCGGCTTCTCCGGTGCGGGCGTGTCGAAGAGCGAGCCGGCGGCGGGCTTGGCCTCGGCAGGCGTATCGAACAGCGACCCTCCCGCCGGCTTCTCCTCGGCGGGAGCGGCTGGTTTGTCGAAGAGCGAGCCGCCCGGCGCGGGTGCCGGGGCCTCGGTCGCGGGCGCCGCGGCAGCCGCCGCCGGCGCATCGCCGGTCAGTGAGGGGGCCGGCTTGGGGGCGCGGGCCTTGGGGCTCTCTCCCTTGACCGAGGCCAGCAGCATCTGCGCGACGTCGAGCACCTCGACGTCCTCGCTCGCGTTGCCCGCGGCCTGCTCCTCGACCAGGCCGTCGGCCAGCATCACCCGGCAGAACGGGCAGCCCACGGCGATCTGCTCGGCGCCGGTGGCCACCGCCTCCTTGGTGCGGTTGACGTTGATCCGCT
>CAZTHV010000181.1:1279-6769 GCA_964613165.1 uncultured Marmoricola sp. | reverse complement strand
CGGCGATGAGCAGGGTGTTGTCGCAGGCCTCCCGCATGTCGAACCGGTCGGCCCACAGCTCGCGCATCTCCGCGGCGGACTTGATGTAGTAGCCGCCGCCGTCGAACTTGAGCCGGTTGGTGTCCGAGAGCCGCTTGCCCGACGCCACGCAGATGAGCGCGTCGTGGGCGTCGGCGTCCTCGGGGTTGTTGTAGTGCGAGTCGTTGGTGGCCAGCGGCGGGATGCCCAGCTGCTTGCCGAGCCGGAGCAGGTCGTCGCGAACCCGCTTCTCGATGGAGATGCCGTGGTCCATCAGCTCGAGGTAGACGTTGTCCCGGCCGAAGATGTCCTGCAGCTCGCCGGCCTCCTGGACGGCCTCCTCCCACTGCCCCAGGCGCAGCCGCGTCTGGATGGCGCCGCTCGGGCAGCCGGTGCTGACGATCAGCCCCTTGCTGTAGGTCTGCAGCAGCTCCTTGTCCATGCGCGGCTTGTAGAAATAGCCCTCGAGGCTGGAGAGCGAGGAGAGCCGGAACAGGTTGTGCATGCCCTCGGTGGTCTCCGACCACATCGTCATGTGGGTGTAGGCACCACCGCCGGCGACGTCGTCGCCGCCCTCCTCGGCCGCGTCGCCCTTGCCCCACCGCACCCGGCGACGGTCACCGCGGGCCGTGCCGGGGGTCACGTAGGCCTCGATGCCGATGATCGGCTTCACACCGTGCTTGCGCGCCTTGGACCAGAAGTCGTAGGCGCCGTGCAGGTTGCCGTGGTCGGTCATCGCGATGGCCGGCATGCCCAGGTCGCTCACCCGCCGGAAGAGGCCGTCGAGCAACGAGGCCCCGTCCAGCATGGAGTACTCGGTGTGGACGTGAAGGTGGACGAACCCGTCGCTGGAGCCGGTCATCTGGTGGTTCAGCACTCCTCAACGCTCGCCGGAAGCACGTCCTCGGCGGCTGTCACACTGGCTGGCCGCCGGGACCGGTCACGGGGAAGGGAATCAGACTAGGCGACGCCACCGACGCAACATCACCGGCACGCCGCGCCACGTCTCGACGAGCACCCGGATCCCGCTCAGCCCTGTCCGCCGAAGGCCATCGCACGCAACCGGGCGACCCGCTCGGAGGTCGGCGGGTGGGTGGAGAAGAGCCGGGAGATGTCCTCGGTCCGGAACGGGTTCGCGATCATCATGTGGCTGGCGTTCTGCAGCTGCGGCGTCGGCTGCAGCGGGTTGACCGCCACGCCGCGCTCCAGCTTCTCCAGGGCGCTGGCCAGTGCCAGCGGGTCGCGGGTCAGGGTGGCGCCGTCCTGATCGGCGTCGTACTCCCGGGTGCGGCTGATCGCCATCTGGATGACCGCGGCGGCGATCGGCGCGAGCAGCGACATCGCCAGCAGGACCAGCGGGTTCGGCCGGTTGCGGTCGTTGCCGCCGAAGACGCCGAACCACATCAGCATCTGGGCCAGGGACGTGATCACGCCGGCGATCGCGGCTGCCACCGAGGAGGTGAGGATGTCGCGGTTGTAGACGTGCATCAGCTCGTGCCCGAGGACGCCTCGCAGCTCGCGCTCGTCGAGGAGCGTCAGGATGCCCTCGGTGCAGCAGACCGCCGCGTGCTCGGGGTTGCGTCCAGTCGCGAACGCGTTGGGCGCAGGGGTGGGAGAGACGAAGAGCCGGGGCATCGGCTGTCCGGCCGTGGTGGAGAGCTCCTGGACGATCCGGTACATCGCCGGCTGCTGCTCGGGCGTCACCGGGTAGGCGTGCATCGCCTTGATCGCGATCTTGTCGGAGTTCCAGTAGCCGTACGCCGTCATGGCGACGCCGAAGAGAGCGAAGAGCCAGATGAACCGGCCGCCGCCGACCACCGAGCCGATCGCCAGGAGCAGGCCGAAGATCCCGCCGAGCAGCAGCGCGGTCTTCAGGCCGTTGAAGTGGTTGTGCATGTCAGTGCAACGCTCCCCGGCCCCCGGGCGTTCCCCGGGCTCCTGAGACAGGCCCTGAGACGCCGCTCACGTGCCGCGCTCCCAGGCGTCCAGTGACTCGCCGATGACCACGTGCATGATCCGGGCCACCGACTCCGGGCCGAGGCCGGGCGCGTGTCGGACCATCCGCTCGGCGATCTCGCGCTCGCGGTCCAGGTCCCGGCCGACCTGCCCCGGCGTCGCCTTGAAGCCCTGGACCGCGCCGGTCAGTGCCGCGCGTCGGGACAGCAGCAGGGCCAGCTCGTCGTCGACCAGGTCGATCTGGCGGCGCAGGTAGTCGATCGGCTCACGGCCCGGCCAGACCATCCGTACGTCGGGCTCGCGCTCCTCGTTGGCCGAGCCGTCGGTGTGCTCCAGCTCGATCAGCCCGTGACGGTGGTAGAAGCCGCGCGCCGCGGCATTCCCGGCGAAGACCCAGAGCCCGAAGCCGCCGGGGCGGGCCGCCTTGACCACCTCGAGCAGCATCGTGCCGATGCCCTGACCCTGGTGCCGCGGGCCGACGTACAGCGACTCCAGCCAGTCGTCGTGGACGGCGGCGAACCCGGCGACGTCGTCGATCCCGCCCTCCTCGGCGACCCAGATCTCACGCCCGCGGTCCAGCAGGGTGATCACCTGGGCGCGCACGGCATCCTCGTCGTGGACCGGCGGCGGCATCGCCGGCACTGCGTCCCGGCGGGCGGCCAGCAGCACCTCCGCGACCTCGGGCAGATCGGCGGGCATTGCGGGGCGGACGGTGGTCTCAGTGAGCGTCACGGATCTTCTCCAGGGCGGCCGCGAGATCGTCGGGATAGGGCGCGGAGTACTCGACGTACTCGCCCGAGCCGGGATGGGTGAAGCCGAGCCGCACGGCATGCAGCCACTGGCGCTCCAGACCGAGCCGCCGCGCCAGCGTCGGGTCCGCGCCGTAGGTCAGGTCTCCCACACAGGGGTGCCGCAGCGCCGCCATGTGCACCCGGATCTGATGGGTGCGGCCGGTCTCCAGGTGGATCTCCAGCAGGCTGGCGAAGCGGTGCGCCTCCAGCGTCTCGTAGTGAGTGACGCTGTGCTTGCCGTCCTCGCGCACGGTGAACTTCCAGTCCGACCTCGGCGCCCGCCCGATGGGGGCGTCGACGGTGCCCTCGAGCGGGTCCGGGTGGCCCTGCACCAGCGCGTGGTAGGTCTTGTCGACCTCGCGGTGCCGGAAGGCGTTCTTGAGCACCGAGTAGGCCCGCTCGCCCTTGCAGATCACCATCACGCCCGACGTGCCGACGTCGAGCCGCTGCACGATCCCCTGCCGCTCGGCGGCGCCGCTGGTCGCGATCCGGTAGCCGGCGGCGCGCAGGTGGCCGACGACCGTCGGGCCGGTCCACCCCATCGACGGGTGCACCGCGACCCCGACGGGCTTGTCGACCACCACGATCGAGTCGTCGTCGTGGATGATCCCGATCCCCTCGACCGCCTCCTCGCGAATCGCCAGCGGGTCGGCGACGGCGGGCAGGATCACCTCCAGCATGGCGCCCGGCACCAGCCGCTCGGACTTGGCCGCGACGTCCCCGTCGAGGCGGACCAGGCCCTGGCCGAGGAGGTCGGCCGCGCGGGTGCGGGAGATGCCGAAGAGCCGGGCCAGGCCGCTGTCCACGCGCTCGCCGGCCAGTCCCTCGGGGACCAGCACGGCCCGCTCCTCGCCGGTGCCGCCGATCGCGCTCACCGGTCGGCCTCGGCGTCCGTCCCGGACCCGGGGCGGGTCTCGCCCTCCGTCCCCGGATCGGGAGTCCCGGCCGACCGCCCGGCCAGCGGCACGCCGCGCACCGACTGCAGCACGATCAGGCCGGCGGCGACGTTGATGCAGATGTCGGCGACGTTGAAGACCGGCCAGTGGGTCAGGTGGAAGAAGTCGATGACATGGCCGCGCAGCGGACCCGGCTCACGGAGGATCCGGTCGGCCAGGTTGCCGGCGATCCCGGCGAGGAGCAGACCGAAGGCCCACGCCCAGACCCGGTCGCGGACCCGCCGGGCCAGCACCAGGACGACGACCAGTGCGACACAGGCGAACAGCGCGATGAAGACGGTCAGCGACGTACCGGTGCTGAACGCCGCGCCGGGGTTGCGGACCAGGGTCAGCTGGAAGACGTCCCCGAGCACGGGGACCGAGGGACGACCGTCGAGGCGGTGGATCGCCAGTGCCTTGGTCGCCTGGTCCACCAGCCAGGCGACGGCACCGATGCCGAGGATCAGGCCGAGCCGGGGCTTCGCCGCGTCGGTCAGCGACGCTCCTCCCGCTGCTTGCATGTCATGCACAGTGTGGCACGAGGGAAGACCATCAGCCGATTCTTGCCGATGGGGTTGCCGCAGTGCTCGCACACGCCATAGGTCTTGTCGGCGATCCGACCCAGGGCGTACTGGGACTGCTCCAACATGTCCCGGGCGTTGTTGACGATGGTGATCTCCTGGTCGCGCTCGAACGTCGCTGAGCCGACGTCGGCCTGGTCGCTGCCGGCACTCTCGCCGGCATCGCGCATCAGATCGGCGAGGTCACCCTGGACCTCGTCGAGCTCCTGGGTGAGCCGCTTGACGTCGGCACGGAGCTGGTTGCGGACCTCGTTGAGCTCCTCCTTGGTCCACGGCTCCTCGTGCTCCAGCACGACCAGACCAGTCCGGCGTGCCGGTGCCCTCTTCGCCGGTGCGGCCTTCTTGGCGGGTGCCGCCTTCTTGGCGGGAGCCGCCTTCTTGGCCGGTGCCGCCTTCTTGGCCGGAGCGGCCTTCTTGACCGGTGCGGCCTTCTTCGCGTGAGCCGCCTTCTTGGCAGGTGCGGCCTTCTTGGCAGGTGCGGCCTTCTTGGCCGGAGCCGCCTTCTTGGCCGGAGCCGCCTTCTTCGCGGGAGCGGCCTTCTTGGCCGGAGTGGTCTTCTTCAGGGGGGATGTCTTCTTCGCCGAGGCCGCGACTGCCTTCGCGGACGCCTTCTGCGGCCGACTCACGACCTTCTTCGCCGCGGCGCTCGCGCGGCTCACCAGGGAACGCTTGGATGCCATGGGCTCGGTGCCCCCATCTGGCTCGGTGACTATGACAAGTGTCATAGCGGACGGCGGCGAGGATATGCGGCCTTTCACCGGCCTTCAACTCGCCGCTCCGCATCCGGGCCGGGCGGTTGCCGACGGCCTCATCTGGCAGACTTGAGCCGGACGCACGGCGAGGATGGGAGATCGACCCGGAGCCGCCGGAAGAAACGGCGCCGCCAGCCAGCGGCGTACCGACTAGAACCGGCCGCGACCAGCGATGAGTGGGCCCGCCACGCGCGGACCAAGGAGGGTGGTACCGCGGGATCCGTGAGGATCTCGTCCCTTCGTTCGACAGGCCAGCGTTTCGACAGGCCAGCCCGCCACCGACGAAGGACCACCGTGACCGAGTACCGCCCCGTCCCACCCCAGATCGACCTGCCCGCGCTGGAGCGCGACGTGCTGCGACTCTGGGCCGAGCGGGACACCTTCGCCCGCTCCGTCGAGCTCACCGCCGTTGGCGGTGGGCGGGCCCTCGTAGAAGGTCCACGGCTCGCCATCGGCG
>CAZTHV010000181.1:0-1269 GCA_964613165.1 uncultured Marmoricola sp. | reverse complement strand
CTTCTACGAGGGCCCGCCCACCGCCAACGGCATGCCGGGCACCCATCACGTCGAGGCGCGCGTCTTCAAGGACGTCTTCCCGCGGTTCTGGTCCATGCGCGGCCGCCACGTGGTGCGCAAGGCCGGCTGGGACTGCCACGGGCTCCCCGTCGAGCTCGCCGTGGAGAAGGAGCTGGGCTTCTCCGGCAAGAACGACATCGAGGCCTTCGGCATCGCCGAGTTCAACGCCCGCTGCCGGGAGTCGGTACTGCGGCACGTGGACGCCTTCGAGCAGATGACCGAGCGCATGGGCATGTGGATGGACACCGACGACCCGTACCGCACGATGGACTCCTCCTACGTCGAGTCGGTCTGGTGGGCACTGCGGCAGATCCATGGCAAGGGCCTGCTGGTCGAGGACTACCGGGTCGCGCCGTACTGCCCGCGCTGCGGCACCGGGCTGTCGGACCACGAGCTGGCGCAGGGGTACGAGACCGTCACCGACCCCTCGGTCTACGTGCGTCTCCCGCTCACCTCCGGGCCGCTGGCCGGCAGCACCGACCTGCTGGTCTGGACGACGACCCCGTGGACCCTGGTCTCCAACGCGCTGGTCGCCGCCCACCCCGACCTGGAGTACGTCGTGGCCACCGACGGCGAGCAGCGCCTGCTGGTCGCCGACAGCCTGGTCGAGAAGGCGCTGGCTGCGAATGGACAGGGCGAGGGCTGGACCCGGACCGGGGAGACCTTCCGCGGGACGGAGCTGGCCGGCTGGGACTACCAGCGGCCGTTCGAGCTGGTGGAGTGGCCCGGTCGCGCGCACTTCGTGGTCACCGAGGACTACGTCACCGCCGAGGACGGCACCGGCCTGGTGCACCAGTCCCCCGCCTTCGGTGAGGACGACTTCGCCTCCTGCCGTCGCCACGGCGTCGAGATGGTCAACCCGATCGACCCACAGGGCCACTTCGCCGGAGACCTCGACCTGGTCGGCGGGCAGTTCTTCCGGCACGCCAACGCCGACCTCGTCGCCGACCTGGAGGCACGCGGCCTGCTGTTCCGCCACGTCCCCTACGAGCACAGCTACCCGCACTGCTGGCGCTGCCACACCGCGCTGCTCTACTACGCCATGCCGTCCTGGTACATCCGCACCACCGCGGTCAAGGACGAGCTGGTCCGCGAGAACGAGGCCACCAACTGGTTCCCCGACACCATCAAGTGGGGCCGGTACGGCGACTGGCTGAACAACAACATCGACTGGGCGCTCTCCCGCAGCCGCTACTGGGGCACACCGCT
>CAZTHV010000180.1:0-6771 GCA_964613165.1 uncultured Marmoricola sp. | reverse complement strand
TACTGGCCGCCGGTCGGCCGGATCGACCAGGCCTACGGCGACCGCAACCTGGTCTGCTCCTGCCCGCCGCCCGAGGCCTTCGCCTGACCGGCGGGCGCCGGTGACCGCCTCGGCGGTTCCGTGGTGGCTTCAGAGCGCCTGGGAGACCGAGCTCATGTTGAAGTCCGGCACCCGCAGGGCGGGAGTCGCGGTCCGGGAGAAGTAGTCCTCGCCCCACTCGCGGGAGAGGCTGGGCACGGTCGCCGAGGCCTCGGTGAACCGGCGCAGCAGGTCGACCGGGCTCTCGTTGAACCGGAAATTGTTCACCCGCCCGGTGATCTCGCCTCCCTCGACCCGGTAGACGCCGTCACGGGTGAGCCCGGTGAGCAGCAGGCTCTGCGGATCCACCTCGCGGATGTACCACAGGCAGGTCAGCAGCAGGCCGTCCTCGACGTCGCCGATCAGGTCCAGGTCGCCGCCCGTGCCGCCCTGGACCTCGAGCACCAGGTTGTCGATGCCCGGAGTGGCCGGCTGTCCGGTGAGGACCGCCGTGTGCCGGGTCTGGATCAGTGACGTCAGAGTCCCGTCGGCGATCCACGGCGTACGGCCGAGCGGGAGGCCGTTGTCATAGACGCTGGTCTCGTTGGACGATGCCGTCGCGACGACGAAGGGGGCGCACTCCAGGCCGGGCTCGGCCGGGTCGGAGTAGAGCGTGACCTCCGGCCGGGTCATCGCCTCCCCGATCCGGGTGCCGCCGCCGGGCCGCGCGTAGACCGACTGGCCCTCGTGGGCGAGCCGGGCACCCGCGCTCCAGTAGGCGTCGATCATCAGGTCGGCGACCGCGGCCGGCGGCAGCACCGTGTCGTAGCGCCCCGCCGGCAGCTCGATGCGGCGCTCGCCCCAGGAGAGCCGGGTGGCCAGCTCCGCGGCGAGCCCGTGTGCGGAGACGTCGGTGAAGTCGCGGGTGGCTCGGCCGACCCACGCGCTGTTGGTCAGGTCGGCGGACTTGCCGGTGCAGCCCAGGTGACCAGTCGGCTGGGTGTGCCGCAGCCGCGCACCGTTCGTCGAGCCGAGATAGGTGGTCGCCACCTCGTGGTTGACGAAGCCGTAGAGGATGCGGCCGGCCGCCTCCGCCTCGGCGAAGACCTCGCCCAGGCCGGCAGCGAAGTCGCGGTAGACCTCGATCCCGGTCTCTCCGGCCGGCTCCTCCCAGTCCGCCGAGACCGTGCCGTCGATGGGCTCGGCGACGTCCTCGGCGGGGCCCGCCTCGCGGGCGGCCGCGTCGGCCCGGCCCACCAGCGCCGCCACCTGCTCCGGCGACGTGGCCGCGCCGCTCACCGATGCGGTGCCGCCGCCCTGGAACGCGATCGCCGTGACGTGGGCTCCGGACATCACGCCGTTGGTGGTCAGGGTGTTGTTGGCCCAGCGCAGGTTGGTGCTGCTGGACGCCTCCACGATCACCACGCAGTGCTCGGAGGACGAAGCGGCCAGCCCGCGCTCGACGAGGTCCTGGGGGCTGGCGGTCATGCGTCTCCCTCCTCGACGGCGTTGAGCACTCGTACGTCGCGGAACAGCGCGCTCGGGCAGCCATGACTGACCGCGGCCACCTGGCCGGGCTGGGCCTTGCCACAGTTGAACGCTCCGCCGAGCTGATAGGTCTGGGGACCGCCGATAGCCGTCATCGATCCCCAGAACTCGGTCGTGGTCGCCTGGTAGGCGACGTCGCGCACCTGGCCGGTGAGGCGGCCGTCCTCGATCGTGTAGAAGCGCTGGCCGGTGAACTGGAAGTTGAACCGCTGCATGTCGATCGACCAGGACTTGTCGCCGACGACGTAGATACCGCGCTCGACCTCGGCGATCAGGCCGTCGGTGTCGGGCCCGTCCGGGGCCGGCTGCAGCGAGACATTGGCCATCCGCTGGATGGGGATGTGTCCGGGCGAGTCGGCGTACGCGCAGCCGTTGGACGGTCCCGTCGAGGGGTACGCCGCCGCCGTGGCCCGGTCGAGCTGGTAGCCGACCAGGACGCCGTCCCTGATGATGTCCCAGGACCGGGTGGCCACCCCGTCGTCGTCGAAGCCGATCGTGGCCAGACCGTGCGGGACGGTACGGTCTCCGGTCACGTGCATCAGCGGCGAGCCGTAGCGCAGCGTGCCGAGCTGGTCGGGTGTGGCGAACGAGGTGCCGGCATAGCTCGCCTCGTAGCCGAGCGCACGATCCAGCTCGGTCGCGTGCCCGATCGACTCGTGGATGGTCAGCCACAGGTTTGACGGATGGATGACCAGGTCGTAGCGGCCGGCCCGGACGCTGGGCGCTGCGAGCTTCTCGGCGAGCAGGCCGGGCAGCTCGGCGATCTCGGCGTCGAAGTCCCAGGCGCCCTGGGCGGCGTCGCCGGTGAGGTACTCCCAGCCACGACCGACCGGCGGGGCGATCGTGGCCATCGAGTCGAACCGGTCGCCGCGCGAGCCGTAGCACTCCACGAACGGCTGCAGGCGCACCCGCTGCTGCGTCGTGGTGGTGCCGGCGAGGTCGGCGTAGAACTTGATCTCCTGCACCTGATGCAGGCTGGCGCTGGCGTGCTCGACGCCGTCGGCCGCGCGGAGCCGCCCGCTCCAGTCGCTCAGCAGCTCCGCCTTGGTCGTCAGCGGCACGGTCAGCGGGTCGACGTCGTACGCCGAGACCCAGGTGACGTCGTCGTACACCGGCTCGGAGGCCAGCCGCACCTGGATCCTGGTCATCTCCGCGGCGACCTGCGCGACCGCGACGGCCCGCTCGGCGGTGATCACGGCCTCGTCGGTGCTCAGCACGACGCTGCTGGCGAAGCCCCAGGCGCCACGATGCACGACCCGGACCGCGAAGCCGAGGTCCTCGCTGTCCTCCGCGCCCTGCAGGCGGCCGTCCCGAGTGGTCAGGCTCTGGTAGCGGACCCGCTCGAAGCGGAAGTCGGCATGCTCCACGCCGAGGTCCCGGGCTCGCGAGAGCGCCGCGTCGGCGAGCCGGCGGTGCGGGAGCGTGGCGAAGCCGGGGTCGATCGAGTGGGCACCCATGGCGCCGACCCTACGTGGTGCGCCGGGGGTGACTCGGGCCACTCAGGCGATCAGCACGGTCGAGCCGGAGCGCCCCTTGACCACGTCGAGCCTGACCGGGATGCGGGTGCGCATCTCGGCCACGTGGCTGACCACGCCGACCGCGCGGCCCCCCGCGCGGAGCTGGTCGAGGGTGTCCATCACCAGCTCCAGAGTGATCGCATCGAGGGCGCCGAAGCCCTCGTCGACGAAGAGGGTGTCGACCCGGATGCCGCCGGACTCCGCCGTCACGACGTCGGCCAGCCCGAGTGCGAGCGCGAGCGAGACCACGAAGGACTCGCCACCGGAGAGGGTGACCGGATCGCGCGCCTCGTCGGTCCACTGGTCGCGGACCGACAGGCTCAGGCCGCCGCGCCGGTCGCCGACCGCGCGGTCGGCCGTGTGCTCCAGCAGATAGCGGTGGTCGCTCATCACCGCGAGCCGCTCGTTGGCGGCGGCCACCACCTGACCGAGACGCGCGGAGAGGACATAGGCGGAGAGTCGCATCTGGCGGCTGTTGTCGGGCCCCTTACCCTCGGTGAGCTCGGCCAGCGTGTGAACCCGGGCGTGCTCCTCGCGCACCGGGGTCCACGCGGCCACTGCCTCGTCGAGCTCCGAGCGCAGCCGCTTCAGCCCGGTCGCACGGCGGGCGGCCGCGGCACGGTCGGCGACCGCGTGCTCGTGGCGGGCGGCGGCCTCGTCCTGCTCGGCGGTCAGGGCGGCGAGGTCGAGGGGGTCGGTCATCCCGGCGGCGCGAACCTCCGGATCGGCCAGCACCGCGTCCACGGCGGCGAGGCGCCCAGCCCGGTCGGCCAGCGCGGCGCGCAGGGATGCTCGCCCGGCCGGCTCCAGCCGGGAGTCGGCCGCCATCGCCGCACTGGCGAACCCGTGCTCCGCGGCGACGGTGCGGAGCCGGTCGGCGGCCTCGGCCGCCGCATGCTCGGCACGCTCGCGCTCGTCGAGCGCCTCCCGCGCAGCCGCCGCGGCATCGGCGAGCCGCTGGTGGGTCGCGATGGTGGTCGACAGGTCCTCGGCCCCGGCCAGCAGATCGTCGAGCTCGGCCGTGAGCGCCTGCCGGCGCGCGCGCCGCTCGGCGAGCAGGCTCTCGGTGCTCTCCACGAGCGTGCTCTCCCGGGCGAGGGCGACCTCCAGGTCGTGCGCCTCGCGGACGAGCTCCTCGGCCGCTGCCCGGGCATCGGGGAGACGGGCCGCAGCCGCACGTGCCTCCGCGACCTGGGCTCGCAGCGTGGTGCGATCGGACTCCAGCTCGGCCGTCGTCCGGACACCGACCGCCTCCCGGGCCTGACTCAGCAGCTGCTCGTCGGCACGGGTCCGGTCCTCCATGGCAGCCAGGGTGAGCTTGGCGTCGTCGAGAAGGGTGAGCGCGGCGTCCTCGTCGGACCGGCTCGGTGCGCCAGGGACGGCATGGGCGGGCGAGGGATGGTCGTGCGATCCGCACACCGGGCAGTCGGCGCCGACGGCGAGTGAGACGGCCAGCTCGGCGGCAATGCCCTCCAGCCGGCGCTCCCGGACCTGCAGCCAGGACTCGTGCAGCACCAGCACCTGCTCCTGCTGTGCCTGGCGTGCCGTGGTGCTCCGGGCGAGGCGTGACTCCAGGCCGGGAAGGGTCGCGGCGACGAGAAGCCGCTCCTCGAGCACCCCGAGTGTGGTCTCCAGCTCGGCGAGGCCGGAGGCCGCCTCCGCGAGCCCGGCGACGACCGTCTCGGCGGTCTCGCGGAGTGCCGGCAGCGCTGCTGTCCGCTCCTGGTGGCGCACCATCGTCTCGCGGCCGGCGGCGACGGTCGCCTCCGCGCCGGCGATCTCCTCGCGCAGCGAGCCCAGCTCACGTGCCCGGGGGAGGAAGCCGCGGGCGAGCGTCGCCCGCTCGGCCGCGGCCCGCTGCCGTTCGCGCAGATCCCCGCTGCCGAGCCCGGAGACGTCCTCGCCGAGCAGCCGCTCGAGATCGGCCAGGCGGCGGTGGGCGGTCTGCCCGGCCGAGTCGGCCGCCTCCTCTGCGGCAGCGGCAAGGTCGGCCACGGGCCGGACCGCCTCGGCGCGCTCGGCCGCGGCCAGGGTCGCCGCCATGGCTGCTGCCTCCTCGGCGCCGGCAGCGAGCTCGGCCCGGGCACGCTCGGCGGCTTGGCAACGGCGCCACAGCTCGTGCCGCCGGGCGCCCAGAGCGACGGCGTCGGTCGCCTCGGTCAGCCGGCTCTGGCTCTCCTCCGCGGCCGTCTCCGCGGCTGCGGCGGACGACATCACGCTGGCGGCGATCGCGTCGGTCCAGCCGGTGAGCTCGCCGCTCCCGAGCACACCGGTGAGGTCAGCCGGATCCCAGCCCTCGGGCCACGGGCTCTCGGTCGCCTCGCTGAGCCGGTGCAGGAGACCCGCGACCCGGCGCTGCCGCTCGGCGGAGTCTCGGCCGAGCGCCCGCCGGCGCTCGGCCAGCCACTGCTCGACCCGCTCGAAGCGAGCCGTCCGGAACAGGGTGGTCAGCACCTGCTGGCGCTCCTCGGAGCTGGCCCTCAGGAACGTGTCGAACTGGCCCTGTGGCAGCAGCACCACCTGACTGAACTGGTCCAGGCTCATCCCGAGCAGCTCGGCCACGAGATGGCCGGCCTCGTCGAGCCGGTGGGTCCGCGCGGTCCAGGAGCCGTCGCCATGCTCCTCGACCAGGACATGGGCGTGCTCGATGGTGGTGCCGGAGCCACGCTTCTTGGGTCGCTCCCACGCCGGCGAGCGGGTGAACCGGAAGCGGCGCGCGGCGATCGTCAGCTCCAGGACGACGCGCGGCCCGACGCCGTCGGCGGCGTGCTGGCTGCGCAGCTGGCGTGCCGCGGCACGGTCGCTGGGCACGTCGCCGTACAACGCGAAGCAGACGGCGTCGAGGATCGTGCTCTTGCCTGCTCCCGTGGCGCCGGACAGCAGGAAGAGCTGGGCCTCGGCGAGCCGGTCGAAGTCGACGGTGACGGTGTCGGCGAACGGCCCGAAGGCGGTGATCTCGAGGTGGTGGAGGCGCACTATGCCACCACCTGCCGGTCGGCCTCCGGGTCGCCGCAGCAGGCCTCCACGGCCTCCTGGAGCAGCCGGGCCTCCGTGGCGTCGGCCGGGCGGCCGCGCAGCTCCTCGACGAACTCCAACGCCACGTCGTGGTCGCTGCGGCCGGAGCCGGTCCGAGCCGCGGGCACCGCGGCCGGACGCATGCCCTCGGGCTCGAACGACAGCGACAGCAGGTGCGGGAAGCGTCCCTCCAGCCTGGCCTTGGCCTGGGCCGGGCGCACCGTGTCGGTGACCACGGCCTGCACCCACGAGCGCTCCGCGTCCGCGTGCCGCGGGTCGGCGAGCAGCTCCTCGATGCGGCCGCGCAGCCGGGCCAGCGGCCGCGGCACGGGCGCCTCGACGAACTCGGCGGCCGCCATCCCGCCGGGCCCGAGCTCGACGAGCCAGGAGCCCTTGACGTGATCGGTCTCGGAGAAGGAGTAGGCCAGCGGGGACCCGGAGTAGCGGATCGTCTCGGTCAGCCGCTGCCGGCCGTGAAGATGGCCCAGGGCGGTGTAGTCGATGCCGGCGAAGAGATCGGCGGAGACGACCTGCACCCCGCCGACCGAGATGTCGCGCTCGCTGTCGCTGGGCAGCCCGCCGGCGACGAAGGCGTGGGCCCCGACCAGCGACCGCGTGCCCGGTCTGGTGTCCAGGTCGGCCCGGCCCCGCCGCATCGCCTCGCCCAGGGCGG
>CAZTHV010000179.1:2363-6774 GCA_964613165.1 uncultured Marmoricola sp. | reverse complement strand
ACCCCGAAGGCAAGATCGCCGAGGTGCTGGAGCCGGTGGTCAACGCCACCATCCTGGCTCCAGCGGACTACATCGGCGCGATCATGGAGCTGTGCCAGGCCAAGCGCGGCACGCTGCAGGGGATGGACTACCTCTCCGAGGACCGGGTCGAGATGCGCTACACCCTGCCGATGGGCGAGATCGCCTTCGACTTCTTCGACCAGCTCAAGTCGCGCACCAAGGGCTACGCCTCGCTGAACTACGAGTTCGCCGCCGAGCAGCCCGGCGACCTGGTCAAGGTCGACATCCTGCTGCAGGGCGAGCCCGTCGACGCGTTCAGCGCGATCGTGCACAAGAACGCCGCCTATGCGTACGGCGTGATGCTGGCCGGCAAGCTCCGCGAGCTGATCCCGCGCCAGCAGTTCGAGGTGCCCATCCAGGCGGCGATCGGCTCCCGGGTGATCGCCCGGGAGACGATCCGCGCGATCCGCAAGGACGTGCTCGCCAAGTGCTACGGCGGTGACATCACCCGCAAGCGCAAGCTGCTGGAGAAGCAGAAGGAGGGCAAGAAGCGGATGAAGATGGTCGGCCGGGTCGAGGTGCCCCAGGAGGCCTTCGTCGCCGCGCTCTCCACCACGCAGACCTCGGAGAAGACCAAGAAGTAGCGGATCAGGCCGAGAAGCAGCGGATCAGCGGAGTGACCCGGCCTCGGTCATGACCAGGTCGTGGTGCAGGCCCGAGGCCGCCACCTGACCCGCCGACGCGGCATTGAGCACGGAGGCCAGCGGCATCGGCAGGGCGGCGAGGTGGGCGAGGTCCCCGGCGGCGGAGACACCGGCGAGGCTGGTCCGGCCGAGTACGTCGACCTCGACGCAGCCGCTGGGCAGCAGGGTCAGGCCGAGCTGCTCGGCGAAGGGAGCGGACTGCTCCAGCTGCGGGCTGACGAACAGCCCGTCCACGACCAGCTCGCCGCCGTCGGCCAGGACCAGCCGGGCGCGGCCGTCCTCCCGGCGTACCTCGGCGATCTCGCTGGGCACGCTCTCCACGCCCGGGACGGGCTCGTCGGCAGCGCCGACGACGACCAGCCGCCCGGCGATCCGTCCCATGGTCCCGGCGAGCATCGCCGCGTGGGGGCCGGCCGAGATGGCGACCGTGCCGCCGCTGAACTCATGGCCGTGGCAGAACGGGCAGTGGGCGGCCAGGTCGCCGAAGACGTCGGCGAGACCGGGGATGTCGGGCAGCCGGTCGCGCAGGCCGGTGGCCAGCAGCAGCCGGCGCGCCTGCTCGCTGCCGCCTCCCGCGACGGCCAGCTCGAAGTGGCCGTCGCGGGCCTGCACGGTCTCCACCGCGGCGTCGCGGACCTCGACGGTGCCGTACCGCTCGATCTCCTTGCGCGCGGCGGCACGCAGCTCGGCCGGCGGGGAGCCGTCCTGGCCGATGAAGTTGTGCAGGTGGGCGGTGGGGGCGTTGCGGTACTCGCCGGAGTCGAGGACCAGCGCGGACCGGTGCACCCGGCCGAGGGTGAGGCCGGCCTGCAGGCCCGCCGGGCCGCCGCCGATGACGATGACGTCGTACATGGGAGCTCCTTCTTCTTGAGTTCCCGACCACTGTGTGACTTCATGTCGACATGAAGTCAACTCTGTGGTCGATCGGGGAGGTGGCCGAGCGGTTCGGACTGCCCACGAATGTGCTGCGGCACTGGGAGGCGATGGGGCTGGTCGAGCCCGACCGCGATCCCGGCGGCCGGAGGCGGTACGGCGAGACCGATGTCACCCGCGTCGCGGTGATCCAGCGGAGCAAGGCGGCCGGGATGAGCCTGGAGCAGATCCGGGCGATGCTCGACCCGGACCCCTGGCAGCGCCATCAGGTGCTCGAGGAGCACCTGAGCGACCTGGACCGGCGGATGACCGAGATGCGGGCCTCGCGGGAGATGACCCTGCACGCGCTGCGCTGCCGGGCCCACGACATCACCAACTGTCCGCGGTTCAACGCCCACGTCGAGGACCTGCTGGCCGGGTTCGCCTGAGCCTTGCCGAGAATGGCCCCATGGCACGCAAGGAGAAGGCGGCCGCGACGCCTGCCACGGTGGCGTTGACCCGGGCCGGGATCGAGTTCTCCACCCACGCCTACGCCCACGACCCGTCCGCCGCGTCGTTCGGCCTGGAGGCCGCCGAGGCGCTGGGCCTCGAGCCCGCCACCGTCTTCAAGACGCTGCTCGCCGAGGCCGATGCGGGCCTCGTCGTCGGCATCGTCCCGGTGACCGGCCAGCTCGACCTGAAGGCGCTGGCCGCGGCCGTCGGCGCCAAGCGCGCGGCGATGGCAGACCCCAAGGTGGCCGAGCGCACGACCGGCTACGTCGTCGGCGGCATCTCCCCCGTGGGGCAGCGCAAGCGGCTGCCGACCGTCATCGACGAGAGCGCGTTCGCCCACCCGCGGATCTATGTCAGCGGCGGCCGTCGCGGTCTCGATCTCGGCCTCGCTCCCGACGACCTGGCCGTCCACCTCGACGCTATCCGGGCCGTGATCGGGCGCTAGTTGGGCGACCAGCGGGTCCGGGCGACCTCGGTGGCGGGGAGCGAGGGCACGGCCCGCATCGCCCGCATCTCCTCGTGCAGCGAGGCCCGGAGCAGCCGAAGCCGGGTGCCGGCATCGGGAGCCTCCAGCAGTGCCTGGCGCTCCGGCAGGGTCAGCAGGCAGGTGGCGGCGAGCGTGTACGACAGGTAGGCCGGGTCTCTGGGCAGGTCGCCGGCGAGCACCGGGCCGCCGCGCAGCGCGGAGAGCTCCTCCCGGTAGCGCTCGAAGGTCTCCCGAGTCCGTGCCGACTCCTCCTCGAGGGCCTCCGTCGCCCCGTCGTGCGGCTCCTCGACGTCGGCCGTCAGATAGCTGCCGGTGTGGTGGACCGCGGTGAGCACGACCCGGCTGCGGCCGGCCACCTCGATGTCGTAGCGACCGTCGTCGTACGGCTCCACGCTGGTGAGCTGGACCAGGGTGCCGACCCGGTGCAGCGACTGCACCGCGTGGCCGCCGCTGTGCCCGCCGGGTGCCTCGACCTCGTACCCCTCCCGGATCGCGACCACGGCGAAGACCCGCCCGGCCGGGTCGCCGATCGCCAGGAGATCGCGCACCAGGTCGCGGTAGCGCTCCTCGAAGACGTGCAGCGGAGCGACCACGCCGGGGAAGAGCACGGCGTTGAGCGGGAACACCGGCACCGTGGTCATTGGCTCAACATAGATGGTCCCCTCCATGCCCGGCAGCCGGAAACCCGGCGGAGCCGGTGGGGCCGGGAACTCTAGACTTCACCCCATGACCACCACCGGCGCGATCCAGCGGCTGCGGCGGACCGACCTGCGCGGGCACGCCGCAACGGACTACCGCGCCCTCGTTCCACGCGCCGAGTTCGATGTCGAGGCCGCGGTCGAGGTCGTCCGACCGATCTGCGAGGACGTCCGCCTGCGCGGCGCCGAGGCCGTGATGGAGTACTCCGCGCGCTTCGACGGCGTCGAGCAGACCGGCATCGCGGTGCCCCGCGAGACCCTCGACTGGGCGTTGGGCAGCCTCGCACCCCGCGTCCGCGTCGCTCTGGAGGAGTCGATCCGCCGGCTGCGGATGACCTGCGAGGCCGAGCTGGAGACCGACACGGTCACCGACCTCGGCCCCGGCGCGCGGGTCACCCAGCGGATGGTCCCGGTCGACCGGGTCGGCCTCTACGTCCCCGGCGGGGTGGCGCCGCTGGTCTCCAGCGTGGTGATGAACGTCGTGCCCGCGCAGGTCGCCGGGGTGCGCTCGATCGCACTGACCAGCTCGCCACAGTCCGACCACGACGGCCTGCCGCACCCGACGATCCTGGCCGCGTGCGCGCTGCTCGGCGTCGACGAGGTGTACGCCGCGGGCGGCGCCCAGGCCATCGCGATGCTGGCCTACGGCGCCGGCCCCTGCCGCCCGGTCGACCTGATCACCGGACCCGGCAACATCTACGTCGTCTCCGCCAAGCGGCTGCTCAAGGGCGTCGTCGGCATCGACTCCGAGGCCGGGCCGACCGAGATCGCGATCCTGGCCGACGACAGCGCCGATCCGGCGTACGTCGCGGCCGACCTGATCAGCCAAGCCGAGCACGACCCGATGGCCGCTTCCGTGCTGGTGACCGACTCGCCGCGGCTGGCCGACGAGGTCGACGCCGAGCTGGAGCGGCAGGTCGCGGCGACCAAGCACGTCGAGCGCGTCCGCACGGCGCTGAGCGGCCCCCAGTCCGGTGTCGTCCTGGTCGACGACATCGCCCAGGGACTGGACGTGGTCAACGCCTACGCCGCCGAGCACCTGGAGATCCAGACTCGCGACGCGGCGTCGGTGGCGGCCCGGGTGCGCAACGCCGGCGCGGTCTTCGTCGGCTCGTTCGCACCGGTCTCCCTGGGCGACTACTGCGCCGGCTCCAACC
>CAZTHV010000179.1:2060-2353 GCA_964613165.1 uncultured Marmoricola sp. | reverse complement strand
CCGAGGAGGCCCTGGCGGCCGTGGCCGGTCATGTCACCACGCTGGCCGACGCCGAGGACCTGCCCGGTCACGGCGCGGCGGTCAAGGCCCGGTTCGAGCGATGAGCTGGCCCCCACTGCGCCCGGAGCTCGCGGGCGTGGAGCCCTACGGCGCGCCCCAGCTGGACGTGCCGGTGCAGCTCAACGTCAACGAGAACCCCTACGGCCCGTCCGCGGAGGCCGTCGCCGACATCGCCGCGTCGGTCGCGGCCGTCGCGGGCGATCTCAACCGCTACCCGGACCGGGAGTTCACCG
>CAZTHV010000179.1:0-2050 GCA_964613165.1 uncultured Marmoricola sp. | reverse complement strand
GCATCCGGTCCGAGCAGGTCTGGGCCGCCAACGGGTCCAACGAGGTGATGCTGCAGCTGCTGCAGGCCTTCGGCGGCCCCGGCCGTACGGCGATCTCGTTCGCTCCGACGTACTCGATGTACCCGGAGTACGCCCGCGACTCCAACACCGCCTGGGTGGCCGGCCGGCGGCGGGAGGACTTCTCCTTCGACGCCGGGCACGCCCGCGAGCTGATCGCCGAGCACCGGCCGTCGGTGGTGCTGCTGCCCTCGCCGAACAATCCGACCGGCACGGCGCTGCCGCACGACGTGGCCGGCGCCCTGTGCGGGCTGCTGCCCGACGGGATCGTGGTGATCGACGAGGCGTACGCCGAGTTCCGCCGCACAGGCACGCCGAGCGCGCTGGAGCTGCTGCCCGAGCACCGCAACCTGGTGGTGACCCGGACGATGAGCAAGGCCTTCGCGCTGGCCGGTGCCAGGCTCGGCTACCTGGCGGCGGCGCCGGAGATCTGCGACGCGCTGCGGGTCGTCCGGCTGCCGTACCACCTCTCGGCGGTCACCCAGGCGGTCGCGCTGGCGGCGCTGCGGCACGCGCCCGAGCTGCTCGGCAAGGTCGACCTGCTCCGCGCCGAGCGGGACCGGACGGTGGACTGGCTGCGCGGCCGCGGGCACGAGGTCGCAGACTCGGACGCGAACTTCGTGCTGTTCGGCCGGTTCGCCGACCGGCACGCGGTGTGGCAGGGCCTGCTCGATCGGGGAGTCCTGATCCGGGAGACTGGTCCCGACGGCTGGCTCCGGGTCTCCATCGGCACCCCGGAGGAGATGGCCGCCTTCCAGGAAGCACTCACGCAGGTGACAGAAGAGGACGCAGGATGAGTAGGACCGCACGGATCGAGCGGCAGACCAAGGAGTCCAAGGTCGTCGTCGAGGTCGACCTCGACGGCTCCGGCCGCACCGACATCGCCACCGGCGTCGGCTTCTACGACCATATGCTCGACGCCTTCGGCCGGCACGCGCTGCTCGACCTGACCGTCCAGACGTCGGGCGACACCCACATCGACGCCCACCACACCGTCGAGGACACCGCGATCGTGCTGGGCCAGGCCCTGCGCGAGGCGCTCGGCGGCAAGGCCGGCATCCGCCGCTTCGGCGACGCCACGGTGCCGCTGGACGAGGCGCTGGTGCAGGCCGTCGTCGACGTGTCCGGCCGGCCCTATTGCGTGCACACCGGTGAGCCCGAGGGCCAGCAGTACGTCGCCCTCGGTGGCACCACGCCGGTCTTCCTCGGCTCGCTGACCCGGCACGTCTTCGAGACGATCGCCTTCCACGCCCACATCGCCCTGCACGTGCGGGTCCTGGCCGGCCGCGAGCCGCACCACCTCGTGGAGACGCAGTTCAAGGCGTTCGCGCGTGCCTTCCGCGACGCGATCGCCCTGGACCCGCGCGAGACCGGCGTGCCGTCGACCAAGGGCACTTTGTGAGAGGCCCCGCGTGAGTCGTGCCGTCGTCGTGCTCGACTACGGGTCGGGCAACGTGCGCTCGGCCGTCCGCGCTCTGGAGCGCGCCGGCGCCTCGGTGGCGCTGACCGGCGACAAGGCCGCCGCGCTGGAGGCCGATGGGCTGGTCGTTCCCGGGGTCGGCGCCTTTGCCTCCTGCATGGCTGGGCTGCGCGAGGTCAGGGGCCCGGAGATCATCGGCCGCCGGCTGGCCGGTGGCCGCCCGGTGCTGGGCATCTGCGTGGGCATGCAGGTGCTCTTCGCCGAGGGCGTCGAGCACGGCGTGCGCACCGAGGGCTGCGCCGAGTGGCCCGGCAAGGTCGAGCGGATCCAGGCGCCCGTCGTACCCCATATGGGGTGGAACACCCTCGAGGTGCCCGAAGGGTCCGCACTGTTCGCCGGCGTCGAGGGGGAGCGGTTCTACTTCGTGCACTCCTACGGCGTCCGCGAGTGGACCCTGGTGACCAACGACCGGACCCGTGCCCCGCTGGTCACCTGGGCCGAGCACGGCCCTGCCGGCCACCGGGACCGGTTCGTCGCGGCCGTCGAGAACGGCCCGCTGTGCGCCCCCCAGTT
>CAZTHV010000178.1:0-6791 GCA_964613165.1 uncultured Marmoricola sp. | reverse complement strand
CGAGGCGAGTAGACGAAGATCTCGAAGCGCGGCCGCGGCTCGGGCAGGTCCGGGATCGCGGACGGGTCGAGCTTGAGGGAGAGGTACGAGTGCGGCTCGCCGTCGGGTCCGGTCTGGAAGAAGTTCGTCCGCAGGGTGGCCTTGATCGCGGCCAGGTAGGCCCGCAGGATCCGGTCCTGGTCCAGGCTGGAGACCTCTTCGAGCGCATGCAGCACCCTCGTCTCCAGGTCGGCGAAGGCCCCACTCTCCAGGGAGCCGGCGTCGGTCCGGTCGGGGTCGAAGCGCGCCTCGAAGAGACCGATCAGCATCCGGGTGATGTCGACGTTGGTGCGCAGCGCGTCCTCGATGGAGTCCTGTGCGAACGGCGTACCGCCCTGGCGCATGTGCCGGGCGTAGGCGCGCAGCACCACCGCCTGACGCCAGGTCAGGCCCGCTGCCAGCACCAGCGCGTTGAAGCCGTCGCTCTCGCTGTAGCCGTTCCACACCGCGAGGACGGCCTCGCTGAAGAGCGCCCGGGCCTCCGCCGGCAGCCGGCCATCGTGACGCAGCCCGAAGTCGTAGAGATGCGTCTCGCGCGGGAGCCCCTCCAGCGCGTACGGCCACTCGTCGACCACCTCGACGCCCATCGCGGAGAGCATCGGCAGCACCTGGGAGAGCGAGAGCGGGCCGCCGATCCGGTACACCTTCAGCCGCGCCTCCCCCGGCGCCGCCTCCACCGGCTCGTAGAGCGACAGCGCGATGCCGTCGTCACCCTCGATCTCCTCGAACCGGCCGATGTCGACCGCGCCGGTCCGGGGCGAGTAGTCCTCCTTGTACCCCTCCGGGAAGCACCCGGCGTACCGACGAGCCAGCACGGTGCCGTCGACCTCGCCGTACTCGGTCAGCACCGCGGCGAAGAAGTCATCCCGCCACGAGCGCGCCGCGTCGGCACAGCGCGCCTCGAGGTCGGCGACGTCGGGCTCCACCAGCGGGGTGCCCGGCACGGGCCGGACCACGAAGTTCAGGCGGGCGGTGAACGACTCGCCGACGTGCGCGGTGTACTCGACGCTGGTGCCGTGCAGCCGCTCACGCAGCAGCTCCGCGATCCGCTCCCGGACGGTGGTGTTGTAGCGGTCACGGGGGAGGTACACCAGGACCGACCAGAACCGCCCGTAGACGTCGGCCCGCAGGAAGAGCCGCAGCTGACGGCGCTCGCGGATGTGCATCACCGAGGTGGCGATCGGCACCAGCTCCTCGACCGAGGTCTGGAACAGCTCGTCGCGGGGGTAGGTCTCCAGGACGTCCATCAGCGCCTTGCCGTCGTGGCTGAGCGGGTCCATCCCCGCCGCGGCCAGGACCGCGTGCGACTTCTCGCGCAGCAGCGGGACGCGGGTCACCGACTCGGTGTAGGCCGCCGAGGAGAACAGGCCGAGGAAGCGCCTCTCGCCGTCGACCTCGCCGGACTCGTCGAAGGTCTTCACGCCCACGTAGTCCAGGTGCACCGGACGGTGGACCGTGGCCCGCGAGTTGGCCTTGGCCAGCACCAGCAGGGTCTTCTCCCGGGCCTTGGCGGCGGCGAGCGGAGGCAGCACGCCGCGTCCGGTGGGGTCGGCGCGCAGGATGCCGAGGCCGGTGCCGGGCACCGCGACCAGGGTCTCGTCCTCGCCGCTGCGCTCCAGGCGGTACTCCCGGGAGCCGAGGAAGGTGAAGTGGTCCTCTCCCAGCCAGGTGAGGAAGGCCAGGCTCTCGCGGATCTCCGCCTCCGGCAGCGGTGGCGGGCTCTCGGAGATCTCCTCGACGGTCCGGGTCAGCTGGGCGTGCATCCGCCGCCAGTCCTCGACCGCCTCGCGCACGTCGGCGAGGACCTTGTCCAGGGTGCCTTGGATCGCAGCGAACTCGTCCTCGTGAATCCGGTCGATCTCCAGGTGGATCCACGACTCGCGGCCGATCTCGTAGGTGTCGTCGGCGGACGCGGCGGACTCCTCCTCGAGCACGTCCTTGAGCTCGCCGGACAGGTCCCGGCGGACCTGCAGCTGCGGATGGAGCACCTGATGCACCCCGTGATGACCCTGCTCCAGCGCCATCGTCACCGAGTCGACCAGGAACGGCATGTCGTCGGTGATCACCTCGACCACGGTGTGCCCGCCGGCCGACCACCCGTGGGCCGCGACGGTCGGGGTGAAGACATGGACCACGGCCGTGCCCTGCGGCCGGCTCCGGGCGGTGCGCAGGTGATGCGCCACGGCGCCGTACAGGTCCTCCTCGGAGCGGTCCAGGAGGTCCTCCAGAGCGGCATGGCGGTAGTAGCCGCTCAGCAGTGTCTCGGCCGAGCCGAGGTCCAGACCGCTGCCTCGCTCCGCGTGGGACTCGCCATAGGCCAGCAACCGGCCGATCAGCTCCGAGCGCGCGTTCTCCACCGTGATCCTGCTCACGAGTCGAGGCTACCGAGTGCCCGAGCTTGCTCGTGGCCGAGTGGCCGAGAACCCGTTGACGAGCGAAGCGAGGATCACGTCCCTGAGGTTAGGTGGCCGGTCGTACTACCAGGAAGTCACCTCGTTCTCCGGGGTGGCGTGGCGGGCCGCCCGCGCGCCCGACCGGGTGGTTCGGGGATGATGGCCGCATGAAGTTCCGACACGAGCTGCGGTACGACGCGCCGCCCGCGAGCGTTCTGGCGATGCGCGCCGACCCGGCCTATCGGGCGCAGCTGGCCGCCGCGGCCGGCATCAGCGACAGCACCGCCACGGTCGAGCGGACGGGAGACACCACGACCTTGGTCATCGAGGAGCAGCGGCCCACCCAGGGCGTGCCCCGGTTCGCCAAGAGGCTCGTCGGCGACTTCACCCACACCGTGCTCCGCGAGTCCTGGACAGGCACGGCCGGGACCTTCGAGGTCGAGACGCCCGGCAAGCCGATGCACATCGCCGGCAGCGTCAGCGCGGCGCCGCATGGCGAGGGGACCGTCGTGGTCTTCGACCTGGAGGCCACCGCCTCGGTCCCGCTCATCGGTGGCAAGCTCGAACGGCTGACCGCCGAGCTCACCGGCGAGGGACTCGCCCTGGAGCAGGAGCTGGGCGAGCGCTGGCTGGCTCAGCAGCCGTGAGAGCACGCGGAAGGAAGCGCGCATGAAGAAGGTCCAGCACGTGCTCCGGTACGACGGCGCCACGATCGCGCAGGTCCGCGAGATGCTCGACACACCGGCCTTTCGTGAGGCGGTGTGCGACTTCCAGCGGGTGCTCCGCAAGGAGGTGACCATCACCGCCGAGGGCGGGTCGACGAGCGTGCGGATCGACCAGTACCAGGCCACCGACCGAGTGCCGTCGTTCGCCAAGAGGCTGGTCGGCGGGGAGATCCACATCGTCCAGACCGAGGAGTGGCACGCCCGGGAGCGCGCCGACCTGGACCTGGAGATCCCCGGCAAGCCGGGCCGGATGCACGGGACCGCCGTGCTGACCGAGGCCGAGGGCGGCGTCACCGAGATCGTCGACCTGACCATCGAGGTCGGCATCCCCTTGGTCGGCGGCAAGGTCGAGGGCCTCATCGCCGACCTGCTCGGCAAGGCGCTGCGCGCCGAGCAGAAGGTCGGCCGGGACTGGCTGGGTCGTGCCGGCTAGTCGCTCCGCTCCATGACGAGGTCGCGCTCGATCTCGGTCGCCTCCTCCTCAGCGGCCAGCCGGCGCCGGGCGATCCAGATCGTCACCGCGAGCACCAGGAACGGGCCGAAGGCCAGGAGGTAGACGATCCCAGCCTCGTAGCGATGCAGCTTGCCGAGGTGCTCGAGCACCAGGAGCGGGATCGCGGCAGTCACCATGAGCCCATTGTGACCCTGTCATCGTCGTAGCGGTAGTGCTGGGTCCCCGATGGCCCGGACGGGATGCACACCAGACCTCATCAGCCTCACAACAGCACAGGGATCTCCTGCGTGGCGAACCAGGCGAGCTCGGGCGGGTCCTGATCGGCCGGGTCGACGTCGGCGGTGTCGGCGTGGACCGCGGCCACCAGGCGGAGCGGCAGCTCCCCGTCCGGATCATCCGCCTCCGCGACCACTACCACTCGGCGCCCGGGACCGCCGAGCAGCTCGGCGGACGCCTCGGCGGCCGCGGTGAGCGCGGTGTACTCAGCCAGCTCGGCATCCTCGTCGCCGGCGGCCGTGAACCGCTCGCCGCCGGCCGGAACGGTGCCGGTGGCATGCCACCGAGCGAGATCGGCCAGCGTGGCCGGGATGTAGACCCTCATCGGTCCCTCACCGCCGCCGCCCCCTCGGCGCGATCGGCCGGGAGTCGCTGGCACTGTCGACCAGCTCGTCGAGCGCATCCCGGACGCACTGGCCCAGGACGTCGATGTCGGGGAGCGCGTCCCGGTCCGCGGCGATGCCGTAGTACACCCCGCCGTCGTACGACGTGACGCCGATCGCCACCGAGAACCCCGGCTGCAGCGGCGGCACCGGATAGGTCTCCAGCATCTCCGCGCCGGCGAGGAACATCGGGAACTGCGGACCCGGGACGTTGGTGATCACCAGATTGACCCCCTGCGCCTCCTCCGCCGCGACCCGGGAGCCGAGCGCGTGGAAGGTGGTCGGCGCGAAGCCGGCGACTCCCGCGATCCTGTCCGCCGCGACCGCTCGACCGGTCTCACTGTGCGCCTTGAAGGCGTAGGAGACCTGGTGCAGACGGACCACCGGAGAGGCCTCGCCCACCGGCAGGTCGAGTCGGTGACCGATCACCTGCGAGCCGAGCGAGGTCGGCTCGAGGTCCTCGTCGTGCACGCTCATCGGCACCAGGGCCTTGATCCGGCGGCCGGGGCCGACCGGCTCGGCCCGGGTCATCAGCCAGGCCCGGATCGCGCCGGTCAGCGTGGCCAGGACGACGTCGTTGACGGTACCGCCGTGGATCCGGCGGACCTTGCGGTAGTCCTTGAGTGCCGTGCGGACCAGGACCACGCGCCGCTGCTCCGACGGCATCGCGTTGAACGGCGAGTCCTGCGAGGCGCCCCGGCTCGACATCGCCCCCGCGGTCCGCGCCACGCGGCCGAGCAGGTGGGCGGCACCGCGCAAGCCGGCGGCCACCAGCATCCCCGGGTCACGCGCGGTGTCGGCCACGGCCTCGATCACCAGCCCGGCGGTCGAGGGCTCGGGCGGAGGACCCCAGCTCTCGTGGACCAGCTGCCGCGGCCCCGGGTCGATGTCCAGCAGCACCTGGCCGAGGTCCACGGTCGAGATGCCGTCCACGAGCACCTGATGGGACTTCGACAGCAACGCCAGGCGTCCGCCCACGAGCCCTTCGACGAGGTAGACCTCCCACAGCGGACGGGCCGGATCCAGCGGCCGGGACATGATCCGGGCGGTGAGCTCGCGCAGCTGCTCCATCGATCCGGGCCGGGGCAGCGCGGACCGGCGGACGTGGTAGGCCAGGTCGAAGTCGGCGTCGTCGACCCAGACCGGGTTGGCGATCCGGCCGGGGACCCAGCGCACCCGCTGGCGGTAGCGCGGGACGAAGCTGATCCGGTCCTCGATATGGGCCAGCAGCGCCTCGTAGCCGAAGCCGGAGTCACCGGGCTCGAAGATCTCCAGGGTGGCGTTGTGCATCGGCGTCCGGGCCGACTCGGCGGCCAGGATCGCCAGATCGCTGGCCCGGAGTCGCTCGTTCACGCGATGTGACTCCTCTCACCCCTGGCTTCCCCCGGCACCACGCGCCTTGCCCGTCATGGGATTCTGACATGCGACAGCCGGTCGTCACGACCGATCCCATCGTCGAGGAGTCGTCCCCCATGTCGTCCCCGTCGTTCCCGTCGTCCCCCCGGTCGTCCGCGGGCCGCCGGTCGCCCCGTCTGGTCCGGATCAGCGCCGTCGCGGCCGCCACGCTGCTGGCCGTCGTGCTCGCCGGCTGCGGCAGCTCCGAGGACAGCCCCGCTCGCGGCAGCCAGGCCACCCAGGTCACCGCGACGCCGGTGCCCAGCGGCTCCCCGATGCCGGCGCCCGACGCCACGGCGGTGACCGTGCCGATCCAGATCACGGCGGACTCGGTGACGCCCGACGGCACCCGGATCGAGGCGAAGCGCAGCCAGCCCGTGGTTCTGCAGATCCAGGCCGAGCAGGCCGGCGAGCTGCACGTCCACAGCACCCCGGAGCAGGAGATCTCCTTCCCGGCCGGCGCCTCGACCGTCGAGCTCTCCTTCGACCAGCCCGGCGTGATCGACGTCGAGGACCACCACCTCGACGCGCTGATCATCCAGCTCGAGGTCAGCTGACCTTGTCCAGTCCCTCGGCCGGCCTGTTCGTGCCGCTGCACGGACTCGGTGGGGCGAAGGACCTCCCCATCCCGGCGCCCCTGGCGATCGCCGCCGGCACCGCCGCCCTGGTCGTCTCGTTCTGCGTCCTGATCCTCGCCTGGCGCACGCCCAGGTACGACGACCCGGCGGGCCGGCAGCGGGCCGGGCGGCCGGTGCCGGCACCAGGCGCCCGGCTGATCGACAGCGCCGGATGGGCCCGGGCGCTGCGGATCCTCGGCCTGGCGATGGCCGGCTGGTTCGGGTGGGCGCTGGTGGCCGGGCCGGACCTGTTGATCAACCCGGTGTTCGGCTCCTTCTACGTGCTGCTCTGGGTCGGCATCGTCCCGGGGTCGCTCCTCTTCGGCCGGATCTACCGAGCGATGAGCCCGGTCCGCACCGTCCACCTGCTGCTGGCGCGAGCCACCGGCGGCGATCCGTCCCGCGGGGTGCTCGCCTACCCCGACCGGCTGGGCTACTGGCCCGCGGCGATCGGCCTGTTCGCCTCGTCTGGCTGGAGCTGGTGCACCCGGGCCAGGTCTACCTCGGCC
>CAZTHV010000177.1:0-6936 GCA_964613165.1 uncultured Marmoricola sp. | reverse complement strand
GGCCTGGACATCGATGCGCTGAAGATCGTCGCCGACGGCGTGAACCGGTTCAAGGCAGCCGGCGACAAGGGCGTCCTGCTGATCACCCACTACACGCGCATCCTGCGCTACATCAAGCCCGACTTCGTGCACGTCTTCGTCGACGGCCAGGTCGCCGAGCAGGGCGGCGCGGAGTTGGCCGACGAGCTCGAGGCCACCGGCTACGAGAAGTACCTGCCGGCACTGCGATAAGCGGCACTGGGCTGCGTTGTCGTCGCTCGACGGCCCGCTCCGCTCAAAGGCCGCCTTCGCTCCTCCGCCTTGCCCAGCACCACTTCTCCCAGCGCCGCGAAAGGATGATCGACATGCAGGGACTGCTCCCGGACCTCGACGTGGTCCGCAAGGACTTCCCGATCCTGGCGCGGGAGCTGCCGGGCGGGCGGCCACTGGTCTACCTCGACAGCGCCAACACCTCGCAGAAGCCGCAGGTGGTCATCGACACCATGGTCGACCACCTGGAGCACCACAACGCCAACATCGCCCGGGCCATGCACCAGCTCGGCGCCGAGGCGACCGAGGCCTTCGAGAGTGCCCGCGACAAGGTCGCCCGGTTCCTCAACGCGCCCTCGCGCGACGAGGTGGTCTTCACCAAGAACGCCTCCGAGGCGCTGAACCTGGTCGCCCGCACCTTCCCGCTGGGCCCCGGCGACCGCGTGGTGATCACCGAGATGGAGCACCACTCCAACATCGTGCCGTGGCAGCTGGCCACCGAGCGCTCCGGCGCCGAGCTGCGCTGGTTCGGGCTCACCGACGACGGCCACCTGGACCTGTCGAACATCGACGAGCTGCTGGTGCCCGGCACCAAGGTGGTCGCGCTGACCTGGGTCTCCAACATGCTCGGGACGATCAATCCGGTCGCCGAGATCGCCCGCCGCGCCCATGAGATCGGCGCGGTCGTGGTGATCGACGCCTCGCAGGCCGCACCGCAGCTGCCGGTCGACGTACAGGCCGTGGGAGCCGACTTCCTCGCCTTCACCGGCCACAAGGTCACCGGGCCGACCGGCATCGGCGTGCTCTGGGGCCGCACCGAGGCGCTGGATGCGCTGCCGCCCTTCCTCGGCGGCGGCGAGATGATCGCGACCGTGTCGATGGAGAAGTCGACCTGGGCGCCGATCCCGCACAAGTTCGAGGCCGGGACCCCGCCGATCGCCGAGGCGATCGGGCTGGGCGCCGCCGTGGACTACATCTCCGAGATCGGCCTGGACGCCATCCACGCCCACGAGCAGGCGATCACCGGCTACCTGCTCGAGGGACTCGCCTCGGTCTCCGGCGTGAGCGTGCTCGGCCCGCTGCGCGCGGCCGAGCGCGGGGGAGCGGTCAGCTTCGAGCTGGCCGGCGTGCACCCCCACGACGTGGCCCAGCTCCTGGACAGCCGCGGCATCGCCGTGCGCGCCGGGCACCACTGCGCCAAGCCGGCCCACCAGCGCTTCGGCGTGCAGAGCTCGACCCGAGCGTCGTCGTACCTCTACACGACGCCGGCGGAGATCGACGCGCTGATCGAGGGACTGGAGCACACCAAGAACTACTTCAGGGTCGGGTGACGTTCACCAGTCATGGATCTCGACGCGCTCTACCAGGAGATCATCCTGGACCACTACCGTCACCCGCACCATGCCGGGCTGCGGGAGCCCTTCGGTGCCGAGGTGCACCACGTCAACCCGACCTGCGGTGACGAGATCACCCTGCGGGTCCAGCTCGCCGACCCCGTCGACGGCTCTGCCGACGGCCCGGTCGTGCAGGACGTGTCGTACGACGCCGAGGGCTGCTCGATCAGCCAGGCCGCGGCCTCGGTGATGGCCGACCTGGTGATCGGCCGGCCGTTCGAGGAGGCGATGGCCACCCACGCCGCCTTCCTGGAGCTGATGCAGGGCAAGGGCACCGTCGTCCCCGACGAGGAGGTCCTCGAGGACGGTGTCGCCTTCGCCGGCGTGGCCAAATTCCCGGCCAGGGTGAAGTGCGCCCTGCTGTCCTGGATGGCCTTCAAGGACGCCGCCCTGCAGTCGACCCCGCAGCCGAGCTCAGCCGTCGGCACGTCCGCCGCAACCGAGGAGACACGATGAGCACACCCGACCACAGTGACCTGCCCGACGTCAGCCTCACCGGAGGCAGCACCATCACCGCCGAGGACGTCACCGAGGCGATGAAGGACGTCGTCGACCCCGAGCTCGGCATCAACGTGGTCGACCTCGGCCTGGTGTACGACGTCCACCTCGACGAGTCCGCCAACTGCGTGCTCGACATGACCCTGACGTCGGCGGCCTGTCCGCTGACCGACGTGATCGAGGACCAGACCAACACCGCGCTGGAGGGCCTGGTCGGCGACGTCACCATCAACTGGGTCTGGATGCCGCCGTGGGGTCCGGACAAGATCACCGACGACGGCCGCGACCAGCTCCGCGCGCTCGGCTTCAACGTCTGAGCCCTTCGTCACCGTGACCACCGTCCTGGTGCCACCGGCGCGACTGCCTCGGTGGGTGGAGAACTTCGCGGGACGACACGGCGCGGCCATCTTGAGCGTGACCGACGGACGGCTGCACGGCCGAGCCGCGGATGGCTCCGTCTTCACCGCCGAGCTGCCCTTCGGCCGTGAGTACGCCGGTCCGGCCGACCTCGCGGCCTTCGCGGATGCCTCCGCGCCACCGGAGGACTGGGGCGTCCTCCTGGTCCGCAAGGGCGGCTTCGCGGTCGGTCGGCTGCACGGCGGCCTTCTGGTGGCCAGCAAGGTCGGCCGCCGGCACGTGCAGGGACGGACCAAGGCCGGAGGTCAGAGCCAGCAGCGGTTCGCTCGCCGGCGGGACAACCAGGCGCGGGCTGCCTATGACGCGGCCGCGGGTCACGCCCAGGAGCTGCTCCGGGCCGCGCCGCTGGTCCTCGTCGGCGGTGACCGGGACGCGGTCCGGGCAGCGCTCGCCGGGTCGGACGGCCTCGACCAACGGGTCCGTGGCTGGTTCCTGGACGCCGGCGATCCGCGGCGCCACGTGCTGGAAGACGCCATCGTGGACGCCGGCTCTGTCAGGATGAGCGTCGTCAACGTCGACGCCTGACGCTGTCGGGCCGCTCAGGAGCGGAGCAGGGCATGTGGCAACCCGAGCCCTCCTGGAGTCGGCTGCCGTCCGGCGCCGGCTCGGCCACGGTCGGCGTCTGGCGCACCGAGACGCCGACCGGTCCGGCCGTCGTCAAGCGGCTGCAGGCACCGCAGCCGGGTGACGATCCGCGGCACTCCGATCCCGCCCATGCGACGTACTGGCGACGCGAGGCCGACGTCGCCCTGGACCAGTCGGTGCTGCTCGGTCCCGGTCTCTGCGCGGCGGAGGTGCTCCGGGTCGAGGAGGACGACGAGGGGGTCACGCTCTGGACGCGCAAGGTGGAGAGCGTGGGACCGCTGCCGGCCCTCTTCCTGGCCCGGTGCCTGGGCCGGTTCTCCGGGCGGGAGGCCGAGGAGCGGCCCTGGCTGTCTCGGCGGCTGCTGCGTGACCGGCTGGCGTACGCCGAGCGGCGCGGCGGCTGGCCCACGCTCGGCCGGACCCCACTGGCCGATGTGGCCACGCTCCTGTGGCAGCGACGGGGGCGCTGGCTCGACGCCTGCGAGGCCGCGCCGGCCGGACGGGTGCACGGCGACGCCGCGCCGCAGAACTTCCTCGCGGTGCGCGAGGACCGGGCCGTCGCCGTCGACTGGCAGGCCTTCGGGAGCGGGCCGCTGGGCGCCGACCTGGGCTACCTGTCGCTCTCGGCGCGCGAGGACTTCGGCGTCCTCCTGGCGGGGTACCTCGACGGGCTCGCCGAGGTACGCCCGGGCGCCGACGCCGCACTGGCGGCGCAGGCGGCTCGGGTGATGGCCGTCTACACCGCGTTCTCCCGCGCCGAGTGGGCCCTGGCCCGGGTGGCTCAGGGCGAGGGTGCCCTGGCCGGCAAGTTCCGGCATCCCAGCGTCGCCCCACACCTGCGGGTCGTCCAGCGGCAGCTCGGCCACGTCGAGGCGCTGCTCAGCCTCTGAGGTCGCGGCGCAGGAAGCCGAGCATCCCGGTGGCGCTGAGGAGGGCCGCGATCGCCAACACGCCGGCGAACGCTCCCCAGTCCATCGGCTCTGCCGGGACCAGGGGAAGGTGACGGAACGGCGAGGCGTCCTGGATCCAGTCCGGGATGCGCAGCAGGTCGCCGAAGAGCGTCACGAAGAACGAGAAGGCCACTCCCAGCCAGGCGAAGGACGCCCAGGCCGGTGCCCAGCCGTGCAACAGCCGGCCGATCGCGCCCAACACCAGCACGCCTGGCAGGACCACGAGCACCGCGCCGGCGTAGCGCCATCCCGCCCCTGCATCGCCGGTGGTGAGGGCGAACCCGATGCCCAGCCCGAGTCCCGCGGCCGCGACCACGGCGACCGTTCCCAGGAGGGTGACCACGAGGTGCCCGGACAGCCAGGCACGCCGGGACAGTGTGGTGGCGACCAACGGCTCCAGCCTGCCCTCGTCCTCCTCGGCGCGCGGCCGCAGCGCCGACGAGACCGTGAACGCCGACGCGATCAGCCCCAGCAGCACGGCCGAGACGGCATAGAACGAGTCGACCATGGCATCGGGGTCGGGAATGAAGACGTCGGTCAGCTCGGAGTCCCCGAACAGGGACACGTCGTCCCCGATCGAGCCGTAGCCGAGCCCGCCGAGGACCATGCCCACGCACCAGCCGATCAGCGCGCCGCGCTGCAGCCGCCAGGCGATGCCCAGGCCGGAGGCGAGACCCGTGGCGGCCCGTGCGGGGCCCGGGCGCGTCGCCAGCACTCCGGCGCCGATGTCGCGGCGGTCGAACACGACGTACGCCACGGCGCTGACGATGACCGTCGCGCCGAGCAGCAGCAGCGCCGGCCACCAGCGATCGCCGGAGAAGCCGTGCATCGCCTGATACCAGCCGATGGGGGAGAGCCAGGAGAGGCCGTTCTCGCCGAGGTCGCCGATCGCCCGCAGAGCGTAGGAGAGTCCGATCGCCGCGCCGGTGATGCCGTACGCCGCCCGGGTGCTTGCGGTGAGCTGCGCGGCGACCAGCGCCACCGCCGCGAAGAGCCAGCCGCACAGGGCCGCGCCGACACCCATGACCAGCGACCCGGGCACGTCGAGGCCGTAGGCGATGAGACTGCCGGAGTTGACGGCCGCCGCGACCGCGTTGGCGACCGCGGCCGCCAGGAGCGCCGCGGTCATGGGTGCCCGGCGGTCCACGACGCTCGATCGGATCAGCTCGTCGCGGCCGGACTCCTCCTCGGCCCGGGTGTGCCGGACGACGATCATCATGCTGACCAGCCCGGCCACGACCGCGCCGAACGCGGTGCCCTGCCAGGCGACCTGCCCGCCGACGGTGTTGAGCGCGCGGGCCGGACCGGCCATCGCGATGAACGCGGGGTTCTGCGCCATCGCGGCAGCGGCGGCGTCGAACTCCGCCTGGGTTGCGTACAGGCCGTCGATCGAGATCGCCTGGGCGAGGTAGAGCAGCAGGATGCCGAGGCTGTACCAGAGGATCACCCAGCGGTCCCGGCGCAGGCAGTGCCGGGTGAGAGTGACCAGCCCGCTCACGGGCCGGTCTCCCTGCCCGCCTCCTGCTCGGCCAGCTCGTCGCCGTAGTGCCGCAGGAAGAGCTCCTCCAGCGTCGGCGGCTGGCTCGTCAGCGTCCGGATGCCGAATCGTCCGAGATGCTCGAGGACCGCGCCGAGCCGTTCGGTGTCGACCTGGCAGCCGATCCGGTGGTCGGCCACGACGAGGCCGTGGATGCCCGGCAGGCTCTCGAGACCCGTGGCGCGCTCGGAGAGGTCGGCCTGCACCGAGGTCCGGGTGAGATGACGCAGGTCGGTGAGTGTGCCGGCCTCCACCACCCGCCCACTGCGCAGGATGCTGACCCGATCGCAGAGCCGCTCCACCTCGGCGAGGATGTGGCTGGAGAGCAGAACGGTTCCGCCGTCCTCCGCGAATCGCTTGACCCACGTGGAGAAGAGCGCCTCCTTGAGCGGGTCCAGGCCCGAGGTCGGCTCGTCGAGCAGCAGCAGGTCGACCCGGGAGGCGAGGGCCGCGACCAGCGCGACCTTCTGCCGATTGCCCTTGGAGTAGGCCCGCGTCTTCTTGGTCGGGTCGAGCTCGAACTCCTCGATCAGCTGGGTACGGCGCCGGTCGTCGAGGCTCCCGCGGAGGCGGCCCAGCAGGTCGATCACCTCTCCGCCGGTGAGGTTGGGCCAGAGACTCACCTCACCCGGCACATAGGCCAGCCTGCGGTGCAGCTCGGCGGCCTCGCGCCAGGGATCACCGCCGAAGAGGCGGACCCTCCCGGAGTCGGCACGCAGCATGCCGAGGAGGACCCGGATCGTGGTGGACTTCCCGGCCCCGTTGGGTCCCAGGTAGCCGTGAACCTCACCAGGCTCGACGCGCAGGTCGAGGCCGTCGAGCGCGCGAGTGCTGCCGAAGGCCTTCGTCAGGCCGGCGATGTCGATGACGGGCTGGCAACTCATGCGCGCTCCTCGCTCCGCGGGCGGAGGTGACCCACGTCGCCCTCTGTCGCCTTCCTGGCCGACTCACGGAGCCTACTCGCAGCTCGGACGGCGGCACCGGGCTCGCCGTCGGGCTGACCGCCCTCGCCTGGCCGCCCTCGCCTGGCCGCGCTACCGGCACCGCGACATCGGCTGAGCCGGGACCGACTCAGCCGGCCAGCGCCGCCAGCACCCGCTCGACCGAGGAGCCCAGGCCCCAGCGCTCGGTGAGCGTGACGAGGGTGTCGGGATCTCGGGGTGCGGAGGGAAGGGTGAGGTCGAGATCGCCGAGGTCGAGGTCGCGGCGGACCGCCACCACCTCCGGTGCGACGGCGAGGTAGCCGAGTGCCGCGGTGATCTTGGCGCGCGGCCCCGGGGCCAGGTCGGAGGAGGGGTCCTGGGCG
>CAZTHV010000176.1:2167-6990 GCA_964613165.1 uncultured Marmoricola sp. | reverse complement strand
CTCCGCCCGGCACGTGATGCCCCATGACCGCCCTCGAAAACCTTCCTGCACCATCTGTGGACAGCCGGTGTCGGGAGGCGGTGATCCGCTAGGTTCCGAACCAACCGAAAGGAATCTCATGCCCAGACCCGTCACTCGAGTACTCGCCGCCGGCGCGGCCGGCATCGTCTGCCTCGGCCTTGCCCAGAGTCCGGCCTCGGCCGCGCCGGCGTTCACCGAGACGATCGCCCACTACTCGCTGGGCTCGGGGTACAGCGGCGACTGTGCCGCCACCACCCCGGCCCTCACCGCCCCGCCCGACGTGCCCGTACCCGAGAACGGCGCCACGGTGCCGCTGTCGGCGAGCGGGACGCGCACCTTCCAGAAGAACGGCGACGCCAGCGACAAGGTGACCACGGCGGTGTCCGTCACCGGCTCGACCAGGGTCACGGGGGCCGGCAAGACCCCGAAGAGCATCGAGGTCAACCTGAAGGGCACCGCCTCAGCCACCACCAGCAAGAGCACCTCTGCCTGCAGCGCAAGCACGTCGGCCTACGCGACGACACGATTCGACTTCACCACCAGCCGCCCGCTGATCGCCACGCTGTCCTACGACCGGACCGGGCCGATGTTCACCGAGGCCTACATCTACGTGAGCGGCGGCGATCCCTACGAAGACCTCTACGGAAGCCACTTCGCGGCCAGCGCCACGTCCCGGGTCTACCTTCCGGCCGGCCACTACAAGGGCTACGTCGAGGGCGGCATCAACATGAACTCAGTCACCCGCACCACGAAGGCGGCCGGCTCGAGCACGACCAGGATCGACTTCGTGGTGCCCGGCTCGACAGCCGTCGCCCCCAAGGGCAAGGCCCGCAAGCAGGTCACCCTGCCGGCGGCGCGCAACTGCGCCGCGCACACGGTGAACCCCGCGCTGACGACCAAGGCCAAGAAGCTCAAGAAGGCCAAGAAGGTCACCTTCTCGGTCAACGGCAAGAAGCAGGCCACCCTCAAGGGCAAGAAGCTCAAGAAGGGCAAGGCGGTCGCGATCAAGGTCGCCGACAAGAGCCCCGCGAAGCTCGGCGTCACGGTGAAGCTCAAGAACGGCAAGAAGGTCACCGCCTCGGCTACCTATCAGCCCTGCGCCTGAGGATCACCGGGCCTCGGCCGTCGCTCCTCACAAGGGGACATCGGCCGGGGCCCGTGCCGTCTCAGCCGGAGATGACGCCCACCGCCGTACGCCGGCCCGACCGGTCACGAGCCGCGAGCGCGATCCCGTCCGGTCCCGGCGCGGCCCCGGCGATCAGGCCCTGCGCGTCGAAGAGCGGGGCGACCAGCCGATAGGCCATCCGCCGGCCCGTGTCCGGCCCGTAGCGGGCACGGGCGGCCTCGGCCATGACGATCGCCTGCAGTGGACCGTGGGTCACCAGACCCGGGTAGCCCTCGACGCCGGTGGCGTACTCCCGGTCGTAATGGATCCGGTGGGCGTTGTAGGTCAGCGCCGAGAACCGGAAGAGCAGAGTCGGGTCGATCCCGAGCTCCCATTCCCCTTGCGCGGGATCCGGCTCAACGACCGTCCCGGCCTCCTGGGCGGAGGCACCGGCAGAGTCGGCAGGCTCGCGGTAGACGAGGTCCTGGCGCTCCTGGAGGACCAGCTCGTCACGCTGGAAGACCCGGTGCTCGATATGCGCGACCACGAGCGGGCCGGAGCGCCCGCTCTTGTGCTCGACCTCCACCACCGCCGACCGCCGTCGCGTGGTCTCGCCGATCCGCAGCTGCCCGACCCGGTCGATCTGCCCACCGGCCCACATCCGCCGCTTGCCCGCGATCAGGTCTGCCGGCAGCAGACCGGCGGCGGGATGACCGTCGCGGCCCAGCTCGTCCTGGCGCGGTCGGTCGAGGAGATAGATCCAATGCCAGCCGAACGGCAGCGGCTCCCCCGCGCCGAGGTCGGGCATGCCGACCCCGAGCAACCCGGCCAGGGCCTCGGCCGGAGCGGGCGAGAGGGTGTCGGCGAACTCGGTCTCGGTGCTCATCAGGGCATCCTCTCTCCGAACTCGGCCCGGACCCGCTCGGTGTGCTCGCCCAACCCGGGCACCGCCGCCATCTCTGCCACGACTCCGCCGATCGACACCGGCGGCCGCAGCGCGAGCACGCTCCCGTTCGGTGTCTCGACCGGCGTCCAGCGCTCGCGCGCGACCAGCTGAGGGTGCTCGAAGAGCTCGACCGGCTCGCGCATCGCGGCCGAGGCGATGCCCGCGGACTCCAGTCGCTCCAGGACCTTGTCTCTGCCGATCGCACCCAGCTCGCCGTCGATCAGCTCACGCAGCTCGACCTCGCGAGCGACCCTCGCGTCGTTCCCGGTGAACCGCGGATCGGCCACCAGCTCGGGGCGACCGAGCACCTCCGCGCACAACGCTGCCCACTCGGGCTCGTTCTGGACCGCCAGGAAGACGGTGCCGTCGGCCACCCGGAAGGGGCCGTACGGCGCGATGGAGGCGTGCCGCGGGCCGGTCCGGCGCAGCGGGCGCCCGCCGTACTGCTGCAGGTACGCCGGCTGGACCATCCACTCGGCGAGGGCGTCGAGCATCGCCACGCTCACCTCGCTCCCGGCACCGGTGGACTCACGCTGGTAGAGCGCGGCCAGGATGCCGGTGTAGGCGTACATGCCGGTCGCGATGTCGGCCACCGAGATGCCTACCTTCGCCGGCTCCTCCGGCGAGCCGGTCGCGGCCAGGAGACCCGCCTCGCACTGGATCAGCAGGTCGTAAGCCTTCTTCCGGCGGTACGGTCCGTCCTCGCCGTACCCGGAGATCGAGCAGTGGATCAGCCGCGGGTTGGTCTCCCGCAGCCTGGCGGCGTCCAGATCGAGGCGTGCGATGGCGCCGGGCGCGAGGTTCTGGACGAAGACGTCGGCAGACTCGATCATTCGGCCCAAGAGGGCGCGATCCGCGGGCTCCTTGACGTCGAGCTCGACGCTCTCCTTGCCGCGGTTGAGCCAGACGAAGTAGCTCGACTGCTCGCGCACCGCATGGTCGTAGTCGCGCGCGAAGTCGCCGACTCCCGGCCGCTCCACCTTGATGACGCGGGCTCCCAGGTCGGCCAGGTGCCTGGTGGTGAGCGGGGCCGCGACCGCGTGCTCCAAGGTGACGACGGTGATGCCCTCGAGCGGCCTCATCGGCGTTCCCCGGCCGCGAGGATGCGGCGGGCCCGCGCGGCGACGGGCGCGTCGACCATCAGGCCGCCGACCACCAGCACCCCGCTCGGGTCCTCGGCCAGTCGGGCCACCACCTCCGCCGCCCAGATCATCTCGGCATCGCTCGGCCGGAACGCCGCTTCCACGACCGGAACCTGGGCCGGGTGCACGCAGAGCTTGCCGCCGAAGCCGCCCCCTCTCGCCCGCTCGGCGTCACGGCCGGCCCGGTCGAGATCGGTCACCTCGGCGGTGACGCCGTCCACCGGCGCGGGCAGGCCGAAGGCACGGGCGGCGGTGACGATCCGCCCGCGCGCATAGGCGAGACTCTCCTCGCTCTCATCCGAGCCGAGGTCGAGTGCGTAGTCGATCGACCCGAAGGCGATCCGGTCGACCATCCCCGAGCCGGCCATCCGGTCGATCTCCACGACACCACGGGCGGTCTCGACGAGCGCGACCAGCGATATCTCGGCGCCCAGCACGGAGCGGACGGCGTCCACGGCGGCAGGCTCCGCCTTCGGCAGTACGACGCCACGAAGGCCGGCCGGGCCGCCGGCGAGGACATCGAGATCGGCCTCGTGAACGGTCGTGCCGGCGCCGTTGATCCGCACCCAGGCGGAGCCCTCTCCGCCCAGCCACTCCGCAGATGCCTCCCGGGCCGTGTCCTTCTCACCGGCCGCGACGGCGTCCTCCCAGTCCAGGATCACCGCGCCGGCACCGGAGGCCACCGCCTTGGCGAACCGGTCGGGTTGCGAGCCGGGGACGAACAGCCAGCTGATCGCCTCGACCGCACTCATGACGACACCGGGTGGCGCTGCACCAGTTGGCGCGCGATGACGTTGCGCTGGATCTCGTTGGTCCCCTCGCCGACGATCATCAGCGGCGCGTCCCGGAAGTACCGCTCGACGTCGAACTCGGTGGAGTAGCCGTACCCACCGTGGACCCGGACGGCGTCCAGAGCGATCTTCATCGCAGTCTCGCTGGCGAACAGCTTGGCCATGCCCGCCTCCATGTCGGCCCGCTGCCCGGTCTGGTAGCGCCGCGCGGCGTAGTGCACCAGCTGCCGGGCTGCGGTGAGCTGGGTGACCATGTCCGCCAGGTAGTTGCCGATCGACTGGTGCTGCCAGATCGGCTGGCCGAAGCTCTCCCGCTCCTGGGCGTAGCGCAGCGCGTCCTCCAGCGCCGCCCGGCCGACCCCGAGCGCCCGGCAGGCGACCTGGATGCGGCCGATCTCCAGACCGCGCATCATCTGGGCGAAGCCCTTGCCCTCGACGCCGCCGAGGAGTGAGCCCACGGGAGTCGAGTAGTCGCTGAAGGAGAGCTCGCAGCTCTCCACACCCTTGTAGCCGAGCTTGGGCAGGTCGCGGGAGACCTCGAAGCCGGGCCCCTTCTCCGCCAGCAGGATGCTGATCCCGCGATGCGCAGGGACCGCGTCCGGGTCGGTGCGGCACAGCAGCGCGACCAGCCCGGAACGGCGGGCATTGGTGATCCAGGTCTTCGAGCCGTTGACCACGTAGTGGTCTCCGGCCAGCCGCGCCGTCGTACGCATGGCCTGCAGGTCCGAGCCGCCGCCCGGCTCGGTCAGGGCCATCGTCGCCCGCAGCTCGCCGGTCGCCATCGCCGGCAGATATGCGTCCTTCTGCTCGTCGGTGCC
>CAZTHV010000176.1:0-2157 GCA_964613165.1 uncultured Marmoricola sp. | reverse complement strand
GAACAGGGTGAGCAGCTTGGCCACCACGGTGTGGCCGCCCATCGCGCCGGCCAGGCTCATCCACCCGCGCGCCAGCTCCTCGGTGATCGCCGCATAGCAGGGCGCGGACACCGCGACCTCCCCCCACGGCTCGGGCACGGCCAGGCCGAAGATGCCCAGCCGCTTCATCTGCTCGATCAATGCCTCCGGGTACTCGTCGGCGTGCTCCAGGTCGCGAGCGACCGGCCGGACCTCCTTCTCCACGAAGTCGCGGACGACGCCGACGATGGCGGTCTCCTCGTCGTCCAGGCCGTACTCGTCGAGCTCCACCACGTCCTGCTCCTTCTCGTCGATGCGATCAAGCCATTCTGTGCCTTGATGGCTACGCTTGAGAAATAGCGATTGTCTATGGCTTGATCGAGCCGGCCTATCAGCGTGCGACCTGGCCTCGATGACTGGCCTCGGCGACTGGCCTCGGTGATGGGAAGGGAGCCCGAATGGACCTCCGGCAGCTGACCGCGCTGGTGACGGTGGCCGAGGTCGGCAGCGTCAGCCGGGCGGCGGAACTGCTCCACCTGGCGCAGCCGACGGTGACCCGGCAGATCCGACTGCTGGAGGAGGAGATCGGCCTGCCGCTCTTCGAGCGGCACCGCCTGGGCATGGTGACCACGGAGGCGGGCGACGTCCTGGTGGAGCGGGCCCGCCGGGCGCTGTCGGAGCTGGAGCGGGCCCGCGCGGAGCTGCGCCCCTCCCCCGGCGGGGTGACCGGAATTGTCACCGTCGGCCTGCTGGAGAGCGTCGTCGACCTGCTCGCGGTCCCGCTCACCCGCGCGGTCATGTCCCGGTTCCCGAACGTGGAGCTGCGACTGCTGACCGCCTACTCCGGCCATCTCCAGGACTGGCTGGACGGCGGCGAGGTGGACATGACGCTGCTCTACAACCTCACCGCGACGCCCTCGGTGACGCTCACGCCGCTGCTGACCGAGCAGCTCTGGGCGGTCTCGCCGCCCGGCAGCGCACTGCACGGGCTCGACCAGGTCGGCTACGACCAGGTCGCCGAGCAGCCGCTGATCCTGCCGGTGCACGGTCACGGTCTGCGGGCGCTGGTGGACCAGCTGCGCGCCGGGAGCGCCGTCCGCCCGCGCGTGGTGGCGGAGGTCAACTCGCTGATCACCCAGAAGGCGCTGGTGAGCGACGGTCTCGGCTGGACGATCCTGCCCGCGGCCGGGGTGGCCAAGGACGTCGCGGCCGGCCGGCTGCTCGGCGTACCCATCACCGAGCCGGCCTCCCAGCGCCAGGTCGTGCTCGGCCTGCCCCGGACCGGACGGATGACCGCCGCGGCGCAGGGCGTCGCCCGGGAGCTGATCCGGCTGGTCCGTCAGCTGGTGCGCGACTCAGCCTGGCCCGGCGCCAGCCTGGCCGGAGCGGCAGCGCCAGCCTCAGCTGAGACTGCTACGCCAGCCTCCTGCGAGACGGCTACGCCGGGCGCGGGGCGTACATGATCACCGCGACGCCGACCAGGCACACGATCGCCCCGGCGATGTCGTAACGGTCGGGCCGGAAGCCGTCTACGAGGACACCCCACAGCAGCGAGCCGGCCACGAAGACGCCGCCGTACGCCGCCAGGATTCGGCCGAAGTGGGCGTCCGGCTGCAGCGTCGCCACCAAGCCGTAGAGCCCCAGCGCGATGACGCCGGCGCCGACCCAGACCCAGCCGCGGTGCTCTCGGATGCCCTGCCAGACCAGCCAGGCCCCGCCGATCTCGGCGACGGCGGCGAGGGCGAACAGGATCAGCGACTTGGCGATCGTCATGCCGGCCAGTCTCCCAGCCGACAGCTCTGGCCGGGGAGGTGTGCGGCGGAGCGGCGCGGGTACGGGAACAGCCCATCCAGGAGGTCCTCATGGCAGACACCGGCAAGGCAGCACGCGTTCTCAAGAAGGCCGTCAAGGGCGCGGTCACCCAGGCGGCGGAGGCTGCCCTCGCCGCGGTGTCGGACCTGACCACGCCGACCGTGCCGGGGGCGCCGGCGTCGCGGCCGCCGCGGCTCGAGGAGCCCACCCGGCGTACCGATCCGCTGCCGCCGAAGCCGGATCAGGCGGGTCCCGACCGGCGTACGGCGACCGGGACCGAGACCCTGCTCTCGCCCCAGGACGTCGGTCAGCAGGGCGCCTTCCTCA
>CAZTHV010000175.1:0-6991 GCA_964613165.1 uncultured Marmoricola sp. | reverse complement strand
CTGCAGCGCGCCGTAGTGACGCTCGTTGAGCCGCCAGCTGCGGCGCACCGGGATCCAGTGCCGGTCGGCGGCGTCGAGGGCCAGATGGGCCGTGGTGATCGCCCGCCGCAGCAGCGAGGTGTGCAGTACGTCGGGCAGGAGGCCGGCCTCGACGAGCTGCTCACCGGCCCGGACGGCCTCGGCGCGGCCCTCGTCGGTCAGTGCGACGTCGACCCAGCCGGTGAAGAGGTTCTTGGCGTTCCAGTCGCTCTCGCCGTGACGGAGCAGGATCAACGTGGCCATCGGTCGTCGACCCCTCAGTCGTCGGTGGGGGTCGCGCTCGGTGACTCGCCGCCGCTGGGCTCACCTGGCACCGGCACGCCGGCGTAGTCACCGGTGTTGGCCACGACCGGCACCCGGATGCTGGTGCGCTGGCCGTCGTCGAAGATCAGGCGAAGGCTGATGAAGTTGCCGGGCTGGATGCGGGAGCCGCGCAGCGCGATCTCGCCCTTGTCGGCCAGGTTGACCAGGCCGGCGGCCGGCACGTCGATCCGCTTGTCGACGCCGGCGATGTCCTGCCCGGTGACATTGACCAGCGCGTTGGCAACCTCCTGGTCGTTGTTGACCAGAGTGGCGACCAGCGTGCCGACGCCCTTCTCGGCGCTGACCACGAGCGCGTTGAGCACGTCGACGCTGCCGCTACGGTTGTTGACGCCCTCGGCAGGCTGGTAGTCCTGATCGGTCTGGGCGTTGAAGCCACAGGCCCCGAGGAAGGGCACCAGGAGCAGCAGGGCCAGCGCGGCGATGCGACGGAGCGGGGTCACGACGGGCGTCCTCTCGGGCGTGGATCTCGGGGTACGCCGGCCGTTCGGCAGGGCGGCTTCGGCGCGGCCCGAGCCTACCGCGTCGTCCGGATGCGGAATCCGCGGGACCACCACCGGTCAACGGCTCAGACCCGCAGGCCGGTGGTCAGCAGTGCCGCGACCAGTCCGGCGGCCGACGCCAGGCTCAGCGCCACGGTGAGGAGCAGCAGGCGCGGTGCCCCGATCCGCAGGGCGATCAGCAGCGGCAGGTTGCGTGCCGAGGCCTTGTTGTCGTCGGCCAGGTCCGGCAGCGTGGTGAGGAAGTGGGCGCAGAGGCCGACCGCGGCGGCGGCCGCGACGACCGGCCACGACGGCGGGCCCCCGTGCACGCCACCGGCCCACCCGCCGTACGACAGGAAGACCGGGTAGAGCGCGAAGGTCGCCATCCACGGCGCGAAGGACAGTGCGGTGCGGTGCAGCCGCTTGTTGCTGATCCAGCCGATCGGCAGTGTGGCGAGCAGGGCGAGGCCGGCGACGGTGCCGTTCTGCAGCGAGAGCGGGATCGCCAGCAGCACCAGAACGATCACCGCATAGCTGGCGTTGCCGGCCGGCAGCACCCCGGCGGCGATGGGCTTGCCCGCCACCTCGCCGCGGTAGTCGTGGGGCTGGTCGGCGATGTCGTTGCCCAGGCCGAGCGCGAGCTGGACCACGAGCACGGCCGCGGCGGCGGAGAGGAGCTCACGTGCCGGCCGGCCGTCGAGGAACGCCGCGAGCCCGATGGCCAGGGCGAGGACCACCGCCTGGCGTGGGTGGCTGGCGTGCAGCAGGTGGCGCAGCTGTCCCGCGCGCCTGCCCGACGGCGCCGTCGCCGTCCCCGGGCTCGCCCCCACCAGGTTCATGGTCGAAAACTATGCCGCAGCCGGCGCCGCGATGTGTGCAGGCACAGGAATTGAGCTGTTGTCAAGCCCGGCATTGTGGCTCTGACCTGCGAAAACGCCTTCTGGAGAGCTTCGGTGCCCGTGTTAGACTGGGCATCTTGAAAGGGGTTCATTGCATGACTTTCACCGTCGGGGAAACCGTCGTCTATCCAAATCACGGGGCCGCTGTCATTGAGGACATCGAGATGCGGACCGTCAAGGGTGAGGAGACGCAGTACCTCGTCCTCCGCATCGTGGCCCAGCAGGATCTTGTCGTCCGAGTGCCGGCGTGCAACCTCGACCTGGTCGGCGTGCGCGATGTCGTGGACAAGGAGGGCCTGGAGCGCGTCTTCGAGGTGCTCCGCGCCATCGTTCCGGACGAGCCGACCAACTGGTCGCGCCGCTACAAGGCCAACCTGGAGAAGCTGCACTCGGGTGACGTGATGAAGGTCGCCGAGGTCGTCCGCGACCTGTGGCGCCGCGAGCGCGACCGTGGCCTCTCGGCCGGCGAGAAGCGAATGCTCGCCAAGGCCCGCCAGATCCTGGTCTCCGAGCTCGCCCTGGCTGAGCAGACCAACGAGGACAAGGCCGAGACCATCCTCGACGAGGTGCTCGCCTCCTGAGCAGGCTCGATCAGCACCGACCGCCCCCGGCTCACCCCGGGGGCGTTCGTCGTTCGTAGGCTGGCTCCATGGAGGAGTCGCGCGCGCTCGGCTGGATGCCCGTTGCGGCGGGATCGCTGCCCTTCGCCCTGGTGCACGGCGAGTCACTGGTCGCCGCGGCCGCGTGGGCGCTCGGCGAGGCCGGCGTGGACCTGTACGACGCCTCGGTTCCCTTCTCCGCGGTGCGCGAGAGCGGCCGGCTGCTGGTCGTCCACGACCCGCTGTGCCCGCTGGCCCCGCCGGGCTTCCTGGCCGAGGCGGCCGCCCTGTCGGCCTCGACGGGCCGCGTGGTGGTGGGCTTCCGGCCGGTGACCGACACGGTCAAGCGGATCAGCGGCGAGGCGAGTCCGGAGACATACGCCGAGACGCTCGACCGGTCTGCGCTGCGCTCGATCGCCACCCCCGTGGTGATCCCGGCGGACGTTCTCGCCGGGTTGTCCGCGCTGCCGCCTGACGCTCCCGCGCTGGTCGACCGGCTGGCCGGCGAGCCCATCCACTGGCTGGAGGCGCCGCCGCTGGCGCGTCGCGTGGTCGATCTCGACGACCTCGCCGTCCTGGAGGCGGCCAGCAGGGCGGCGCGCCGGGCGGGCTGAGTCAGGCCCGGGCGAGGAGCTCCTCGGCGAGCGCCAGGTCCTCGGGGAAGGTCACCTTGAGGTTGGTCCGCTCGCCCGGCACGCGCCGGATGGCGATCTCGGCTCCGACCGCAACGAGATAGTGCTCCAGGCAGGCGCCCGTGTCGGTGCCCCGGAACCCGTCCTCGGCGGCCCGGTCGTAGGCGGTCAGCAGCGTCCGGGCCGCGAACGCCTGCGGGGTCTGGACGGTGGCCAGCTCGCCCTCGATCAGGTGGCCGGCGGCGTCGCACAGCGGGCCGGGGGCGACCGCCGGCACCGCAGCGGCGTCGCTGGCGGCTCGGTCGATGGTCGCCCGGAACAGCGCCGCCGAGGCGAGGGGCCGAGCGGCGTCGTGGATCGCCACGACGCCGATCTCGCCGTCCTCGATGTCGGCGCGCAGGGCCCGCAGCGCGGCGTACTCGGAGTCGTGCCGCTCCGCTCCACCGTCGACCAGCCAGACGTCGTGGCTGCCCAGATGGGGTGCCAGCGCGGCGGCGACCGCTTCGCGATCCTCGGGGCGGACCACGACGACGATCCGGTGGACGCCGTCGAGGGCGAGCGCGGTGCGGACGCTGTGCGCCAGCACCGGCAGCCCGGCCAGCGACAGCAGCACCTTGTTGCGGTCGGCGCCGACCCGGCTGCCGGACCCACCGGCCAGGACGACGACCGCCGCGGGAAGGGACACGGGTGCGCTCACAGGTGCGGCCGGACCAGCCGGACGAGTACGCCGGACACCAGCTCGTCGCGCTCCAGCGGGAGCATGTGCGCCGCGTCCGGCGCGAGGGTGAGGACCGCGCCCTCGACGTGCTCGGCGATGCGGCGGCCGTGGTGGGGCGGGGTCAGCACGTCACGGGTGCCGACCAGGACGTGGGTCGGGATGCCGTCGAAGACCTTGAGCGCCTCGACGCGCTCGTGCCGCATGCAGTCCTCGTAGAAGCCGACCACCGTGGCGGCCGGTGAGTTGATGAGCCCCTCGACGGTCAGTGCGGCGTCGGCCAGCCGCATCGGCGTGCCGAAGAGCAGCCGGTGGACGACCTGACGCTCGATGATCGGCGTGCGCCTCCGGGCCCGGCGGGACAGTGTCTTGGAGCGCAGCGCCAGGATCCTCGGGATCTGCGCGCGGGCGAACTCGCCCATCTCGGGGAGCCCCAGGGTGACCGTGTCGAGCCCGCCACTGGAGGTGGCGACGAACGCCGCGCCGACCACCCGGTCGAAGAGCTCGGGTCGCTGCTCGGCCAGCGCCATCATCGTCATCCCGCCGATGGAGTGCCCGGCGAGGACCAGCTTGCCCTCGGGCGCGTGCGCGTCGATCACGTCGGACATGTCCCGGGCCAGGTTGGCGATCGTGCAGGCGGGCCGGCGCGCCGGGTCGGACTGGCCGTGCCCGCGGTGGTCCCAGGTGACGATCCGGATGCCGTGGCCGAACTCGCGCTGCAGCGCGCGCACCTGGTAGTGCCAGTCCTCCTGGTTGAGGGTCCAGCAGTGGGCGAGCACCACCGCGACCGGCGCGTCGGCCGGTCCGTAGGTGCGCACGTCCAGGCGCAGTCCGTCGAAGGTCAGCATGTGGGTCCGCTCCGCTCTCGTGGTGTCCGGCCCCATTCTGCCCGGTATTGAATGAGCGTCAACAACTGGATCGAGCCGGATGCCATCCCCGCTCAGCGGCGTACCAGCGCCGTGGCGATGGCGGCGACTCCCTCGCCGCGCCCGGTCAGGCCCAGCCCGTCGGTCGTGGTCGCCGAGACCGAGACCGAGACGCCGTGTCGCGCGCGGAGCCGCTCCTCCGCCTCGCCGCGCCGGGGGCCCAGGCGAGGACGGTTGCCGATCAGCTGCACCGACACGTTGACCACGCTCCAGCCCGCCTCGCCCAGCAGGCGCAGCGTCTCGGCCAGCAGGTCGTCGCCCGCCGCGCCGGCCCACTCCGGCCGGGAGGTGCCGAACGTGCCCCCGAGGTCGCCGAGCTCGGACGCGGAGAGCAGGGCGTCGCACACGGCGTGCAGCACGACGTCGCCGTCGGAATGACCCTCGGGCCCGTCCGGCTCGTCGGGGAAGTCCAGCCCCGCGATCCGCATGGGGCGGCCGGGAGCGAGCCGGTGGACGTCGGTGCCGATCCCGATGCGCAGGTCCATGGCCTGATCATGCCGAACCCGACGGCCAGAGCGCGTACTGAGAACTTGTTCTGAGACGGGGTGTTGGACGCCGAAGCCGGGAACGAGACGATGGGGGTGTGAATGGCGAACGGACACGACTGTGGGCGGCCGGTGTGGTGACCGGCGCGGCCGGCGTGGTCGTCGCCAAGGCGGTCGTCTGGGCACGGCGCGCCGACGTCGGCCCGGTGGAGTCGGTGGCCTCGGCCGTGCGCGACGGTACGCCGGGCGGGGCGGCCGTCTGGCTGGTCCACCTGGTCGGCCACCTGGACAAGCCGCTGCTGATCGGCGGGACCGTGGCGGTCCTGCTGGCGATCTGCGGCGTCGCCGGCGTCCTGAGCCGGCACCGGATGCTCTACGCCGACCTCGTCCACGTCGTCCTCGCCGCGATCGGGCTGCTCGCCATCCGGCGCCAGCCCGACGCCTCGTTGACCTCGGTCGTGGCGGTGCTCGCCGGTCTGCTCACCTGGCTGGTGGTGCTCCGGTTCCTCACCGGACCGGCGCGGACGGAATCGCAGTCGCGCCGTGACTTCCTGCGCAGGACGGGCGGGGTGATCGCCGGCGCGGGCGTGATCGCGGTCGCCGGACGCTGGGCCGGGCGGGGCCGCCGTCGCGTCGAGCAGGCCCGGCGCCTGCTGCGGCTGCCGGCGTCCGCCGGTGTGGAGCCGCCACGCGCCTCGCTCGGCGTCCGTGGTCTCGCGCCGTGGCGCACGCCCAACCGCGACTTCTACCGGATCGACACCACCTTGATCCCGCCGGCGGTCCAGCCCACCGACTGGCAGCTGCGCGTCCACGGGCTGGTCGACCAAGAGGTCACGCTGAGCTACCACGACCTGATCGGGCGGCCTCTCACCGAGGCCTGGGTGACGCTGGCCTGCGTGTCCAACGAGGTCGGCGGCGACCTGATCGGCAACGCCTGGTGGTCCGGCGTCCTGGTGCGCGACGTGCTGGCTCAGGCCGGCGTGCAAGGAGGCGCCGACGCGGTGCTGCAGACCTCCCGTGACGGCTGGACCTGCGGGACGCCGCTGTCGGCGCTGACCGACGGTCGCAACGCCCTGCTGGCGGTGGCGATGAACGGACGGCCGCTGCCGGTCGAGCACGGGTTCCCGGTCCGGATGGTGGTGCCCGGGCTCTACGGGTACGTGTCCGCGACCAAGTGGCTGGTCGACCTGGAGGTCACCCGCTTCGACGAGATCGACGCCTACTGGACCAAGCGGGGCTGGGCCGAGCTGGGTCCGATCAAGACGCAGTCACGCATCGACGTACCCCGCTCCGACGCCGAGGTGACCGCCGGCCCGCTGCGCGTCGGCGGCAGCGCCTGGGCCCAGCACACCGGCATCGCGCGGGTCGAGTTCCAGCTCGACGGCGGGCCGTGGCGCCGGGCCGACCTGGGAGCGGTGCCCCGTGAGAACGGGGCCGACACCTGGGTGCAGTGGACCGGGCAGGTCGAGGTCGAGCCGGGCCAGCACACCCTGATCGTCCGGGCGACCGACGCCCGGGGACTGACCCAGACCTCGGCGCGCTCCGACGTGCTGCCCGACGGAGCGACCGGGTGGCACACCGTGACCTTCGACGCGTCCTGAGCGCGCGGCGGGGATGTTTCGCCCCGGCCCGCCTAAACTCAGGCCCATGTGCGGAATCGTCGGGTACGTCGGGCCGAAGCAGGCCAAGGACGTCGTGGTCCACGGCCTGCGCCGGCTGGAGTACCGCGGCTACGACTCCGCCGGCGTGGCGCTCGTCGTCGACGGTGCCATCGCCACCGACAAGCGGGCCGGCAAGCTGGCCAACCTGGAGAAGGCGCTGGAGGAGAGCCCGCTCCCGCCGTCGACCACGGGCATCGGGCACACCCGGTGGGCCACGCACGGCGCACCGACC
>CAZTHV010000174.1:0-7022 GCA_964613165.1 uncultured Marmoricola sp. | reverse complement strand
CCTTGTCGTTGCGGTACTGCAGGTAGTAGGCGTGCTCCCACATGTCCAGCATCAGCAGCGGCACCATGCAGATCGGCACATTGCCCTGGTGGTCGAAGTGCTGGATGACGTACATCCGCTGGGCGACCATGTCCCACGCCAGCACCGACCAGCCCGAGCCCTGTACCCCGAGCGCGTTGGCCTCGAAGTGCGCCCGGAACCTGTCGAAGGAGCCGAAGAAGCCGTCGATGGCGTCGGCGAGGTCGCCGGTGGGCTTGTCGCCGCCACCGGGCGACATGTTCGGCCAGAACACGGAGTGGTTCACGTGACCACCCAGGTGGAAGGCCAGGTTTTTCTCGAGCGTGCTCAGGCCTCCGAACGACTCCGCCTCCCGCGCCTCGGCGAGCTGATCGACCGTGGAGTTGATCCCGTTGACGTAGGTCTGGTGGTGCTTGCCGTGGTGCAGCTCCATGATCTCGCCGGAGATGTAGGGCTCCAGGGCGGCGTAGTCGTACGGCAGGTCGGGAAGCTGGTAGTCAGGCACGCTCTCTCCTTATTGCGAATAATTCGTTGTTGCGAATGACTTGCAATAAGACTACCTGGACGCCGACGCCACCAGCATCGAGGCGGCGCGACCTCAGCCCGCCACGCCCATCCCGCTCACCAGACGCCGAGGGGCAGAAGCAGCAGGACGCCGTTCAGAGCGATCACCACGGCGGCACAGGCGGCCCCGGCAGCCGTCGTGATCCGGCGGTTGACGAAGGCGCCCATCAAGTCGCGCCGGGCGGTCAGCCGGACCAGCGGCACGAGCGCGAACGGGATGCCGAAGGAGAGGACCACCTGGGAGAGCACCAGGGCCCGCGTGGGATCCACTCCGATGGCGAGCACGACCAGAGCGGGCGCGAGGGTCACCAGACGGCGGACCACATCGGGAATGCGGCGACGCAGGAATCCCTCCATCACCATCTGGCCGGCGAGCGTGCCGACACTGGAGGAGGCCAGTCCCGAGGCCAGCAGGCTGAGGGCGAAGAGCAGCGCGGCCCCGGCTCCGAGCGCCTGGCCGATCCCGGCGTGCGCCCCCTCGATCGTGTCGATCCCCTGCCCGGAGAGGGCCGCCGCGGCGACGACCAGGAGGAGCAGGTTCATCAACCCGGCCACCGGCATCGCCAGCAGCACGTCGAGTCGTTGGGCACGCAGCGCCGTCCTCGGGTCGGCGCCGTTGTGCGCTCGGGCGCTGGTGAGCCCGCCGTGCAGGTAGATCGCGTGCGGCATCACCGTGGCGCCGAGCATGCCGACCGCCAGCACCACGCTGTCGAGCCCGTCGAGCCTCGGGACGGTGCCGGCGAGGATGGCGGGTGGATGGATTCCGGCCAGCAGGGCGTCGACGAGGAAGCCGACCAGAATGACCGCGAGCAGTCCGGTCACCACCGTCTCGAAGGGCCGGTGCCCTCGGGCGCGCAGGCCGAGCATCGCGAAGGCGACCACCCCGGTGATCAGCCCGCCGGCGAGCAATGGCAGGCCGAAGAGGATCTGCAGCGCGATCGCGCCGCCGATCACCTCGGCCAGATCGGTCGCGATCGCCACCAGCTCGGCCTGCACCCACAGTCCCCGCGCCACCCGGCGCGAGTAGTGATCGCGGCACAGCGCGGCGAGGCTCTTGCCCGTGGCGATGCCGATCTTCGCGGAGAGATACTGGATCAGCATCGCGATCACGTTGCTCACTACGACCACCCAGACGAGCAGGTAGCCGTACCGTGAGCCGGCGGTCACGTTGGTGGCGAAGTTGCCCGGGTCGACATAGGCGACGGCCGTGACGAACGCCGGGCCCAGCAGCGGCGCGAGCGTGCGCCGGCCTCGGATCGGCGCGGCAGTGACGGTCGCGGTCATGGCTCGTTCCTCTCGAGGCGTCTCAGGACCAGCCGGCGGCCCAGGCGGCGACGGCGCGTACCTCTGCGTCAGGATCGGCAGTGAGCAGCCGGTGCAGGTCCTCCGGCGTCGACCGATGCGCCGCGACCCAGCCGCGGACATGCGCATCCGGGTCGGCGGCCAGGCGCCACAGCAGATCCACGGAGGTCCGCTCGTTGCGCGCCACGCAGCAGCGGACCGAGGGCGCCGGGTCGCGCGCCAGCCTGTCCAGCACGTCGGGCGGCACGTGGTACGCCAGCGCGGCGCTCTCCCGGATGGCGACCTCCGCCGAGGCGGCCAGCGCCCCGATCCGGCGTACCTTGCCAGCCGTGACCGGTGGGGAGGCGAACGCCGACAGCGGGGCCCCGGCGGCATCCTCTCGACTGGAGGCCGCCAAGGCCGCGCGCTGCTGCGGCGTCATGAAGCCGAGGCAGGACATGGCCGGGTCAGCCCTGCTTGGCGTTGACTTCGTAGGAGGTGTTGATCGACTCGAAGAAGTTGACCAGCTGCAACGTGTCGTTGGCCGTAGCCATCCACTTCGCCGGGTTCGCCACACCGTAGTGCGCGCCGAACCCGAGCTCGTCCAGACGTCGGTCGGCCAGGTACTTCACGTACTGGTTGATGTAGTCGGCGTTGAGCCCGAGGATGCCGTTGGGCAGCAGGTCCCGGTTGTAGGCCTCTTCCATCTCCACCGCGTCGAGGACCATCTGCCTGATCTCGGCGGCAAACTCCGGGGTGGCGATCTCGGGGTTCTCCTCCAGCACGGTCAGGATCAGATTGAGCCCGAACTTCAGGTGCAGGCTCTCGTCGCGGACGATCCACTCGATCAGCGAGCCGAAGTTGCGCAGCAGGTTCCGCTGCCGGAAGCTCAGCGCCACCATGAAGCCGGAGTAGAACCAGATCCCCTCGAGGATGACGTTGTACGCGATCAGGTTGCGCACGAAGTCCTGCTTGCCCTCGACGGTGGTGATGTCGAGGGACTGTTCGGTCATCCGCTTGATGAACCGGATCTCGAACTCCTCCTTCGCCGCCATCGACGGCACCGTGACGTGCGAGGCGTACGCCGCCTCGCGGTCGATCGGGAAGGTCTCCAGCACGTACTCGAAGCTCATGCAGTGGTTGGCCTCCTCCCACATCTGCTTGGCGAGGTAGAGGTGACACTCGGCGGCGTTGACGTAGGGGTACACCCCGAACGCCAGCGCCTTGTTGACCAGCAGCTCGTTGGGGTTGAAGTAGCTCATCAGGAAGGTGAGCGCCTGCCGCTCCTCGGCGCTCATCCGCTCGAAGTCGGCCAGGTCCTCGCCCAGCTGCACCTCGTTGGGGAACCAGGTGTTGGCGACCGCCTGGTCGTAGAGGTCCATCGCCCACTGGTAGGTGACCGGCTTGAGCAGCAAGCCCTCCTCGATGCCGGTGCCGAGGATGCCGCGTGGCCGGCCGATGGGCTGGCCGTCTTGGATGGGCTGGCCGTGTTGGATGGGCTGGCCGTGTTGGATTGGCTGGGTGGTCTGGGTCATGATCGTCTCCTGTCTGTTCAGCGGGCTCACTGGCACGACTCGCACTGGAGCCGCTCCTGCGGGTCGATCGGGCACTGCACGTCCTCGACCACGTCGACCACATCGAGCTCGGTGGCGCCCTCGGGCACCTCGCCGGGCACTCCGACCGGGGCCGCCGGAGCCTCGACGGGAGGTGCGACGGCCACAGCCCCGAACCCACGCGGAGCGGCCTGTACGGCAGCACCGAAGCCCCGGCCGGCCGGCGCCGCCTCGGCAGCCGGCACCGCCGCGCCGAAGCCGCGCCGCTCACCCGACCCGGATGCGATCGCCTCGGCCTTGTTGACCTTGACGGTGCTCTGCTCGGCGGTGTGCCGCGGCATCATGTGCAGGTAGTACGTCGTCTTCACGCCCATCCGCCACGCCGCCGAGTAGAGGTCGAGCATGTTCGACACGTTGCGATCCGCGAGATAGATGTTGCGGCTGATCGCCTGGTCGATCCACTTCTGCGCCCGCGCGGCCACCTCCAGGTAGGCGCGACCGGAGAGCTGGAACGAGGTCTGGTAGATCTCGACCAGCTCGGCCGGAACGCTCTCGACCTTCGCCAGGTCACCCTGGTGACGAAGCAGCTCCTCGCGCACCTGCTCCCAGAGACCGGCCGCGCGCAGGTCCTCGACGAGGTTGCGGTTGACCTCCAGGAACTTGCCCGAGCTGGTCGACCGACTGAAGATCTGGCTGAACTGGGGGTCGAGACCCGGGGTCGTACCCGCGACCAGGCCGATCGAGGCGGTCGGCGCGATCGCCAGCAGTGTGGAGTTGCGGATGCCGCCGGCGACCTTGGCCCGCAGCGAGTCCCAGTCCAGCCGGACCGTGCGGTCGACCTCGACGGGAACGCCTCGGTCGGCCTCCAGCAGGTCCAGCGAGTCGATCGGAACCAGGCCCTGGCTCCACCGCGACCCCTCGAAGCTCGGGTAGGCCCCGCGCTCGCGGGCCAGGTCGGCCGAGGCGTCGATCGCGTGCCAGGAGACGAACTCCATGATCCGGTCGATCAGCTCGTAGGCCTCGGGCGACTCGTAGGAGAAGCCGAATCGCTCCACGATGTCGGTGAAGCCCATCACCCCCAGGCCGAGGGCCCGGTTGAGCTCGTTGGACCGCTCGGACTCGGGCACCGAGGAGATGGTGATGTCGATGAGATTGTCCAGCTGGCGTACGGCGAGCCGGGCCGACTCGGCGAGCCGGTCCCAGTCCACCACCGCCCCGCTGCCACCAGCACTGTGCCGGCGACCCGACACGTGCCGGGAGAGGTTGATCGAGGCCAGGTTGCACACCGAGACGTTGTCCCGGTCCTGCGGCAGGCAGATCTCGGTGCACAGGTTGGACAGGTGGATCGTCCCGGTGTTGTGGTTGAGCGCCCGGGTGTTGACGGTGTCCTTCCAGGTCAGCCACGGGTGCGAGGTGGACTGCAGCGAGGTGAGGATGGCCCGGAACTGCTCGCGCGCGCCGACCCGCTTGTGCCGCAGCTCCCCCGCCTCGGCCATCGCGGCGTACTCGGTGTAGCGCTGGGAGAAGGCGGCGCCGGTGAGCTCGACGAGGTCCTGGACCTCGGCCGGGTCGAAGAGGTACCAGGGCTGATCCGCCTCCACCCGCTTCATGAACTCGTCGCTGATCCACACGGCCGTGTTGGCGGTCCGGGTGCGCCGGTAGGGGTCACCGGAGTTCTGCCGCAGGTCGAGGAACGCCGGGAAGTCCAGGTGCCAGTTCTCCATGTAGAAGCAGAGCGCGCCGAACTTCTTGCCGCCACGACTGACCGCCCGCAGCGTGGAGTCGATGGTGTGCATGAACGGGATCGGGCCGGTCGAGCTGGTGTTGTTCGAGCGGATCGGCGAGCCCTCGGAGCGCAGCTTGGTGACCGACAGCCCGATGCCGCCGGTGCCCTTGGTCAGCCACATCACGTCGCGCACCGACTTGGCGATGTGCTCGATCTCGTCCTCCATCTGCATCACGAAGCAGTTGGAGAGCTGGCTGTACGACGTGCCGGCGTTGACCAGCGTGGAGCCGGCCGCGAGGTACTCCAGCCGCGACATCTTGTCGTAGAACCGCTCGGCCGCCGAGTTGGGGTCCTCCTCGTTGAGGGCGAGACCCATCGCGACGCGCATCCAGAAGAACTGGGGCATCTCCATCGGCCGACTGTCGGGGCCCGCGATCATGTAGCGGGTACGCATCGTCTGCACCCCGATGTAGCGCAGCAGGTCGTCCCGGTCCGGATCGAGGGCTGCTCCCAGCCGCTCCAGGTCGAACAGCTCCCGCAGCCGCGGGTCGAGCAGGCCCAGCTCGACGCCGCGGACGATGAAGGCGACGAACGCCTCCCCGTGGAAGGCGTAGACCTCCTCGCGGGTGACACCCTCGCCGAAGATCGCCTTGTAGAAGCTCTTCACCAGCAGTCGTGACGCGATCGTGTCGTACGCCGGGTCGTCCTTGACGTTCTGCAGCGCGACCTGGACGACCGCCTCGTCGAGCTGCTCGCTGGTGATCCCGTCGAAGAGGGTGATCTCCAGCTCGGAGCGGAGCTGGGTCGCCCTTGCGACCTCGTCATCGAGGCCGGCGGCGGCCTCCTCGATCGATCGGGCGATCTCGTACCCGTCGTACTCGGCCCGTGTGCCGTCCCGCTTGACGACCGTGATCCCCGTCTGTCCGTGATCCGTCGTGCCCATCAGCGCATCCACCCCTCGTGAAGCAACCTGTGTCGAGTGCTTCCACGACCCGGCGGAGCCGGAGGGGCGACAGGAGAGGCATCCTCGGACGCCTCGCTCTCGATCCCCTGACCTTCCCTCGAGGTCGCGGACCCTCACCGATGGCGGCGAGGCGCTGGCAGGTCTTCGGACTCGTGGGCGTCCGGGCGCCAGGCACCTGGTCCTACTGTCCGTCGCTTCCCAGATCTTCTCGATCCAGTGCTTGTTGACGGAGGTCGTTCCCACTCACCGCTGCGGGGCAGTCCCGGACTCACACCGGGTTCCCTGTTGTCTCCCCACCCCTGGCTGAGGCGGAGAACCAGCTGCACCGACCACTATATACGCCGAATGACAGGGATGTAACTACCTATATGTAGTGTTTCTCACGATCCCGAGCGTGCCTGGTCAGCTGCACGCTCGCCCAGCCGGTCTCATCGCTCCGCCGGCGAGGCGATCGGGTCGACGGTCTCGTCTCAGCCTCGATCGCGCAACAGGAACGAGCCGCCCACCAGAACCAGCAGGAGCAGGGATGCCGCGACGATCGCCTGCCACAACGTCAGCTCGAACTGCTCGGGGGCGGCCGCCGTCGGTCGCACACCGCTGCTGTCGGCGACAGTGACGAGTGGTCGCAGGACGCTCAGCGTGCTGGTGACGCTCGCACCCGACGTCGTGGTGAACTCGAGCCGCTGGCGCGAGCCGGTGAGGCTCCGGGCCTCGAAGTGGACCACCGCGGTGCCGTCAGCGCCGGCCGTGGCGGCGGCTGATGTTCCGGTCACCCCGGCGATGGCCAGCGAGACCCTCTCGCCCGATGTGAGGCCCTGCACCAGAAAGCGCGCGCGTGCACCGGGCTTGGCCTCGTCCGGGCCGGCCGCGCTGACCGCCGGGGGCGGATCCAGGCGCTGCGTGAGCAGATCCTGCA
>CAZTHV010000173.1:0-7038 GCA_964613165.1 uncultured Marmoricola sp. | reverse complement strand
CCTTGGGCTGCTTGCCGGCCGTCGTGGCCGAGAGCAGCATGGTGTCCTCGTCGAGGTAGGCGGTCACCGAGCCGGCGGCCTGCCGGGCCAGCAGCCCGGTCTCGAACTTGACGGTACGGGTGCCGAATTTGCCGTTGTCGAGAACGGTCTCGACGGCATAGATGTTGTCGGACAAGAGGTCTCACTCTTTTCGTCGCGGAGCGACGCCGCACGAACGCCCGAGGCGCTCTGGAAGGCTCGTCAGAGCCTCGTGGCCTGTGTGGATTGGCCGGTCTTCGATCGAAGCAGTCGGGTCCGGATCATCCGGTGACCCGCCTGCCACTACCGAGGACCGGGCCGCGTCCGCGGGCCGCTCCTGATGGTTGTGTCATGTAGTTGTCGTTGAGATGTACTGCGAATGTAGTCGAGGGCCCACCCGGGCGGGTGGACCCTCACCGGCTCATCGACGCAGGCCGAGGCGCTGGACGATGGATCGATAGCGCGCGATCTCGGTCTTCTCCAGGTAGTTGAGGAGCCGACGGCGCTGACCCACCAGGAGCAGCAGGCCGCGCCGGGTGTGGTGGTCGTGCTTGTGGGTCTTCAGGTGGTCGGTGAGATGCGCGATGCGGTGGCTGAGCAGCGCGATCTGCACCTCGGGGGAGCCGGTGTCGCCCTCGGAGGTGGCGTACTCGGCGATGATCTTCTTCTTGGTCTCCGCGTCTGTTCCGATGGACACGTGGACTCCCTTCTGGCTTATCGTTGCGCGGCGCGCCGGGGCATGTCCACCCGGGCACTCTGAATCCGCGGCCGTTGCACGGCAACCGCACGAGACTATCAGCGCGAGCGGCGCCAGCACGAATCGACGAGCAGCCGCTGCCCCCATGACCCGGCCACAACCGGCCCACGATCGGCTCAGCGCTGCCCGGCCAGCTGGTACACCGGCTCCGTCTCCTCGACCGGATCGCCCTGCGGCCGGGCCGGACGGGTGGGCCACCAGGCACGGTCGCCGAGGAGGACGAGCGCGGCCGGCAGCAGCACCAGCCGGATCAAGGTGGCGTCAACCAGGATCGCGGCCGAGAGGCCGACCCCCATGGTCTTCATCTCCATCATGCTGAGGGTGGCGAAGATGGCGAACACCGACACCATCACCGCGGCGGCACTGGTCACCACGCCGGCGGTGTCGCTGATCCCGCGCCGCACCGCGAGCCGAGTGGGAAGCCCGCGGGCCACGTGCTCGCGGATCCGGCTGACCACGAAGACGTGGTAGTCCATCGACAGCCCGACCAGCACCACCAGCACGAAGAGCGGCAGCCAGTCGATGAGGAACCCGGGCGAGGTGAAGTCCAGTGCGCCCTCGAGCCAGCCGTGCTGGAAGACCAGCGTCATCAGGCCGAACGCGACGCCGACCGAGGCCAGGTTGAGCGCGGCGGACAGCAGCGCGATCGGCATGCTCCGGAAGGCGCCGAGCATCATCAGCATGGTCAGCAGCAGCACCACGCCGACGACGATCGGCAGGTAGGTGCGCAGCTGGCTCGCCGAGTCGTGCGCCGACCCGGCGCTGCCGCCCACGACGTACTCCGCTCCGAGCCGGTCGAGACCGCCGAGCGACGCCGGGACCAGCCGGTCGCGCAGCAGCTCGACCGCGTCCTCGGTCCTTGGGTCGGACTCCGGGTGCCGGGTGGAGAGATCGAGCACCGTGACGCGACCGTCGGCCGAGGACCGGATCGGGCTCTCCGCGGCGGCGACGAACCCCGGCGCCGCCGCGGCCTCGTCGCGAAGCCGAGTCAGCGCGGCCTCGACCCGCTTCCGGTCGCCCGCGTCGGCGTCGACCACCACTGTGGCGTGGGCGGTCTCGGCGGGAAACCTCTCCGTGATCGTCCGGTAGGTCTGCACGGCCGGGATGTCGGCGGGCAGGGTGAGCAGGTTCGCCTCGTTGACCTTCATGGTCAGCGCCGGCGCCGACAGTGCCAGGACGACCAGGCCGCCCGCGACGAGGGCGGCGACCGGGTGCCGGACGACCGGGGCCAGCAGTCGGCCGCTGATGCCGCCCCGGCCGATGCGCCGGTTAAGCCGCCACAGCAGCGGCACCCGCGGGCGGTCGACCCAGCGACCGAGCTTCACCAGCAGCGCGGGCAGCACCGTGATCGAGCCCAGCACGGCGACCGCCACGACCAGGATGGCGCCGGTGGCCAGCGAGTCGAACGTCGCGTCGCCCATCACGTACAGCCCCGCCATGGCCGCGATCACGGCGAACCCGGACAGGATGATCGAGTGCCCGGAGGTCGCCGCCGCGATCTCCACCGCGTCCAGCGTCGAGCGGCCCGCCTCGCGCTCCTCGCGCTCACGCTTGAGATAGAACAGCGAGTAGTCGACGCCGACCGCCATCCCGATCAGCACGATCATGCTGGTCACCGTCGGCTCGGCGTGCACCAGGTGCGAGATCGGTGCGATGATCCCGATCGTCGCCGCGACGCTGGTGACGGCGACCAGCACCGGGATCCCGGCGGCGATCAGCGCGCCGAAGGCCAGCAGCATCAGCACCAGCGTCACCGGGAGACTGAACCCCTCCGCCGAGCGCAGGTCCTCGGCGACCCGGTCGTCGATCTCCTGGCCGATGCTGACGTCCCCGGCCTGACCGATCCTCAGGTCCGGATGCGCGTGCTGCGCCTCGGCGGTGACCGCCTTCAGCGCGCCGACGTCGTCGGTGTCCTCTGCGAGCCGGACGTCGACCAGGAGCGCCGTACGGTCGGGGCTCCACTGCGGCGGTGAGACCTCGGCGACGCCGGGGAGCCCCTGCATCCCGGCCGCGATGCCGCTCGCCACCGACCATGCCTCTTCTCGGACCTCCTCTCGGTCGAGGCCGGCGGAGCCGCGAGCGGTCACCAGCACGTCCTCGGTCGGCGGGCCGGCCATCCCGGCGTCCCTGACGATCTGCTCGGCGCGGCGAGAGTCGCCGGTCCCGTAGTCCTCGTCGGTCGTCTGCTGGGTGGGCACCAGCACGGCGAGAGCGACGGCGACGGATACGGAGGCGAACCAGCCGCCGATGGCGCGCCAGGGGTGCGTGGCGCTCCAGCGAGCGACGCGGAGGGGTACGCCGGCGAGGGCGGCAGGTGTGGCCATGGGATGTGCTCCTTCGGCATCCGTCGGGTCACCTCCGAATCTGCCGCCGACGCGGCCGCGGGTCAGGGGCACTGGCACCACACCGGGGGTAGACCCAGGTCCACTGTCCGGGGGTGCCGGATCGGCGAGGATGGGCACATGACCACGACGAGCGCACCTCCTGGCCGGCTGCGGCTGACCGGGTACGCCGCGCTGCACGTGCTGCTCGTCGTGCCGACTCTGCTGCTGTTCGTCCTCGACATCGTCGGCGGAGTCCTGGTCCTGGTGTGGGTCGGCCTGCTGATCCTGCTGGCGACGGTCCCACTCACCCGGTGGGTCGCGAACACCCACCGGCGGACGGCCGCCGAGACGCTGGGCGTGCCTGTGCCGGCCGGCTACCTGCCGGTCCCGCCAGGTGCGAACCCCGTCGTCCGGATCGCCGTCTGGGCCAAGGACCCGATGACCTGGCGCGACCTGGCCTGGTCGCTGGCATCGATCACCCTCGGGTTCGCGCTCTCGCTGCTGACCGTCCTGCTGCTGCTCGGCGTGGTGACCGCCGCGCTGTGGTGGTTCGGCACCGAGCCGATCATGCGGGCCCGGGCCCGCCTCGACCAGGCGTTCCTCACCTATGGGCGGACCGAGCGACTGGAGCAGCGGGTGCAGGTGCTCACCGAGACCCGGACCGAGACCATCGACCACTCCGCGGCCGAGCTCCGCCGGATCGAGCGGGATCTCCACGACGGCGCCCAGGCCCGGCTGGTCTCGCTCGGGATGAGCCTGGGCCTGGCCGAGGAGCTGTTCGCCACCGATCCCGAGGCGGCCAGGCGGCTGGTCGCGGAGGCGCGCTCGACGACCGGCAGCGCGCTGGGCGAGCTGCGCTCCGTCGTACGCGGCATCCACCCGCCGGTGCTCGCCGACCGCGGGCTGAGCGGCGCCGTCCAGGCACTCGCCCTGGACATGGCCACGCCGGTCGAGGTGCGCGACCGGCTGACCGCCCGGCCGCCCGCGCCGGTCGAGTCCGCGGTCTACTTCGCGGTCGCGGAGTGCCTGGCCAACGTCGGCAAGCACGCGCGTGCCGCCCACGCCTGGGTGGAGCTCGACCACGCCGGCGGCCAATTGACGGCGGTGGTCGGCGACGACGGCGACGGGGGCGCCGATCCCGGCGCGGGCACGGGGATGCGCGGGGTGGCGCGACGGCTGTCGGCCTTTGACGGCACCATGAGGGTGTCCAGCCCCGATCGTGGGCCCACCCTGGTGACTCTGGAGGTGCCGTGCGAGTTGTCCTGGCCGAGGACCACGCCCTCCTCCGGGACGGGCTGACCCGCATCCTCGAGGCCCACGGGCTGACCATCACCGCTGCCGTCGACAACGCTCCGGAGCTGGAGCGGGCACTCCGGGATCCCGAGGCCGACGCCGCGGTGATCGACGTCCGGCTGCCGCCGACCTTCACCGACGAGGGGCTGCGGACCGCGATCGCCGTCCGGGAGGAGCGGCCCGGCTTCCCGGTGATGGTGCTCTCGCAGTACGTCGAGCACCTCTACGCGCGCGAGCTGCTGGCCAGTGGCCAGGGGTCGGTCGGCTACCTGCTCAAGGACAGGGTCGGCGATGTCACCGAGTTCGTCGACTCGCTGCGCAGGGTCATCGCCGGCGGCACCGTCCTGGATCCGGAGGTGGTCGCCGCGATCATGGCCCGGCAGCGTGCCGAGCCCGTCGACCGACTCACCCCGCGGGAGCAGGAGGTCCTCGCCCTGATGGCCCAGGGCAGGTCGAACGCGGCCATCGCCGGCGCGCTCTTCGTCAGCGAGAAGGCGGTCGCCAAGCACACCAACAGCATCTTCACCAAGCTCGACCTGCCGGTCGACGTCGACGACAACCGCCGCGTGCTGGCGGTGCTGGCCTGGCTACGCCTGTAAGAGATCCCGCCAGTAGGCCAGTTGCCTGCTGCGCGCCGGTGTTGGTCATCGGCCAGCACGCACCTGACTGCGTGGTCGTCACTCGCCAGACAACCCCGGTATGCCTCGCTCCTCCGCCTTGTCACACACGCACTGGCCCGACGTTCGCGACGGCAGTGCCTACTGGCGCCATCTCTATGACAGCCCCTGCCTGACGGCGGCGCGGGCGGCCTGCGGGTCCGGCGCGGCCAGGGCTGCCTCGGCCGCCCGCCGGCACCCGGCGAGGTCGACGCCGGCCAGCTGGGCGCCTACCGCGCGCACCGCGGCCGAGGCCATCGACAGCGAGGTCACGCCCATGCCGACCAGCGCGACCGCGAGCAGCGGGTCCGCCGCGGCCTCGCCACAGACCCCGACGGGCTTGCCCGCCTCCTGGCCGGCCCGTGCGGTCATCGCGACCAGCTCCAGCACCGCCGGCTGCCATGGGTCGGTGAGGTGACTCAGGTCGGTGGCCATCCGGTCGGCCGCCATCGCGTACTGGGTCAGGTCGTTGGTGCCCAGCGAGAGGAAGTCGACCTCGTCCAGCAGCTGTGCGGCCTTGAGCGCCGCGCTCGGCACCTCCACCATCACCCCCGGCACCAGACCGCGCGCCCGCACCAGGGCGGCGAAGCCGTGGGCCTCGTCGACGGTGGCGACCATCGGCGCCATCACCCAGGGCGTCGCGCCGGTCCGCGTGGCGGCCAGTGCGATCGCGTCGAGCTGCCGCTCCATCAGTCCGGGGTTGTCGAAGGACAGCCGCAGGCCACGGACACCCAGTGCGGGGTTCTCCTCCCCTGCGTGCCTGGCGTAGGCGATCGGCTTGTCCGAGCCGGCGTCGAGCGTCCGCACCACGACCTGACCGCCTCCGGAGAACGCCGCCAGCACGCCGGCGTAGATCTCCGCCTGCTCCTCGACGGTCGGCTCCTCGCGGCGGTCCAGGAAGCACAGCTCGGTGCGGAACAGGCCGACGCCCTCGACCGGTCCCTCGGCCGCCTCGCGCGCGGACTCGGCGTCGGCGACGTTGGCCAGCAGCTTGACCGGATGGCCGTCCGCGGTCGCGGCGGGACCGGTCCACCCGGCCAGCGCCGCGCGCCGGGCGGCATCCGCGCCGACCAGCCGGGCGGCCTCGTCCGGATCGGCCGACGGGTCGACCGTGCCGAGCTCGCCGTCGACCAGGACCGGCGTGCCCGCGGCAAGCCCGGTGACGCCGCGGACCCCGACCACGCACGGGATCGCCAGCTGCCGGGCGATGATCGCGGTGTGGCTGGTCGCCCCGCCGCGCTCGATCGCCAGCGCGATCACCAGGGTCGGGTCGAGACCGGCGGTGTCTGCGGGCGCCAGGTCCTCGGCGACCAGCACCGACGGCACCGCCGGGACGGGTACGCCGGGCTCCGGCTCGCCGACCACGTGGGCGGTGAGCCGGCGGCCGATGTCGTGCAGATCGGTGACCCGCTCGGCCATCAGGCCGCCCATCGCGGCGAACATCGAGGCGAAGTGCTCCACCGAGTCGGCGATCGCGGACAAGAGCCCGGCGCCGTTGTCCAGCGCCTTCTTGACGGTGGTGCGCAGTCCCTTGTCGCGGGCCAGGCCGGCGCTTGCGGTGAGCACCTCGGCGGCCGCGCCCGAGGCGTGCTCCGCGCGAGTGAGGAAGCCGTCGGCGACCGCGGCCACTGCGGCGTCGTACCGCTCCAGGGCGGTGTCGGCCGGCTCGGCCGGCAGGGCAGTGAACGCCTCGATCGCCACGGGGTCGATGTCGGCGCGGACCCTCAGCACCGGCCCGTAGACCAGGCCGGGAACGACGGGCGTGCCGATGAGCGGAGTGAGGGCAGGCTGCGACGTGACCACGGACACACCGTAGACCTGCCCCTCTTGACATGCAACATATTCGGGCATAAAACAATACATACGAAGATTCATCCGTCCCCACCACAGAGCCAGGGTGGCTGCCGACAGGAGCGGGATGTACGCCGAGGAACGCCAGCGGACCACCGCGCAGCTCGCCGCTGAGCGCGGGCGCGTCTCGGTGACCGAG
>CAZTHV010000172.1:5957-7081 GCA_964613165.1 uncultured Marmoricola sp. | reverse complement strand
CGACGGAGAGGATGCGTCCACCCTGGTCGATGAGGCGGGCGGCGTCGCCGGGGAGGAGCAGCCGGTCGCCAATGGTGGCCTGCCCGTCGACCAGGAAGATGTGCAGCAGCGGAGCGTCTGGTAGGGCGACCGGGCCGGCGACGTTACCGGCGTACAGCGAGACGCCGGATGTGAAGAGGTCAACGACGCCAGCCGGTCCGGCCACCGCGGTCAGTCTATCCCCCTGGTAGTCCCCGTGGACGTACGAGGGTGCGATGCCCGGCTCGTCGGGCCGGACCCAGGTCTGCAGGAAGCGGGTCCGCACGCCCGGCTCGGTCACCTCCGCGTGCACCACCCCTGAGCCGGCGCTGAGCCGGCCGACCTCGCCGGGCGTGAGCACCACGGTGTGGCCGTGGTCGTCGGTGTGCCGCAGCGCGCCCTCCAGGACCAGGGTGACGATCTCGGTGTCCCGGTGCGGATGGTCGGCGTACCCGGTCCCGGGCGGCAGCAGCTCGTCGTTGTGCGCCACCAGTGCCCCGAAGCCGACGTTCTCCGGGTCGTAGTGCGCGCCGAAGGAGAAGGAGTGCCAGGTCGTCCGCCCCTCCGCGCGGGTGGCGAACCGGTCTCCGGCCCGGCGTACCTCGATGCTCACGCCCCGAGCCTGACGCGTGGCGGGCCTACGCACAAACGCGGGCCCGCCGACCCTGGCCCAGGCAGCGCGGACCGGACACAATGCCCGCCGATGTGGACTGTCTTCGGGCCTCGGCCCAGGCCCTGGCCCAGACAGCGCGGACCGGACACAATGCCCGCCATGGAGAGCATCGAGCTGCCGGCGGGATTCCTCTTCGGCACCAGCACCGCGTCGTACCAGATCGAGGGCGCCGCGACCGAGGACGGCAAGGGCCCCAGCATCTGGGACACCTTCACCGCCGAGCCGGGCCGGATCGTCGACGGCAGCAGCGGCGCGGTCGCCTGCGATCACTATCACCGCTGGAGCGAGGACATCGGGCTGATGAAGCGGCTCGGCGCCGACGGCTACCGCTTCTCCGTCTCCTGGCCGCGGATCCAGCCCGATGGCGGTCTCGGCGGCTCAGGAGCCGTCAACGAAGCCGGTCTGGCGTTCTACGACCAGCCGGTCGTAGAAC
>CAZTHV010000172.1:0-5947 GCA_964613165.1 uncultured Marmoricola sp. | reverse complement strand
ACGAGCCCGCAGGGCCTGGACTTCTACGACCGGCTGGTCGACGGACTGCTGGAGGCGGGCATCAAGCCGATGGCCACGCTCTACCACTGGGATCTGCCGCAGGCACTCGAGACTCCATCCAACGGCGAGGCCGGAGGCTGGCTCAGCCGGGACACCGCGCTCCGCTTCGGTGAGTACGCCGCGATCGTCGCCGACCGTCTCGGCGACCGGGTCACCCACTGGTGCCCGATCAACGAGCCCAACGTGGTGACACTGATGGGCTACGCCATGGGTATCCACGCACCCGGCAAGGCATTGCTCTTCGACGCGCTGCCGACGGTCCATCATGTGCTTCTCGCCCACGGGCTCGGCGTCCAGGCGATCCGGGAGTCCGGCGCGACCGGGCAGGTCGGCTGCGCCACCAACCACGCCCCGATGTGGCCGGTCAGCGACTCCGAGGCCGACCGTGCCGCCGCCGACCTATTCGACCTGCTCTGGAACCGGATCTTCGCCGAGCCGATGCTGCTCGGCCGCTACCCCGAAGGCATGGTCGAAGCGATGACCGGCCCGGTCGAGGACGATCTCGCGCTGATCTCCCAGCCGCTGGACTTCTACGGCGTCAACTACTACAACCCGATGGGCGTCAAGGCGCCGGCGGAGGGCGCCGAGGTGCCCTTCGAGTACGGCGACGTACCGGGCTACCCGACCACCGACTTCGGCTGGCCGATCATCCCGGCCGGCCTCACCGAGCTGCTCCTGATGCTCGAGGAGCGCTACCCGGACATCCCGCCGATGATCGTCACCGAGAACGGCTGCTCCTACAACATGGGTCCCGACGAGCACGGTGTCGTCGACGATCAACCGCGGATCGACTACCTCGACGCGCACCTGCGCGCGGTCGGCGACGCAATCGCCCAGGGCGCCGACGTACGCGGCTATTACTGCTGGTCGCTGATGGACAACTTCGAGTGGGCCGAGGGCTACACCCAGCGCTTCGGCCTGACCCACGTCGACTACGACACCCTGGTGCGCACTCCGAAGCGATCCTTCGACTGGTACGCCGGGACGATCGCCGCCCACCGGGCGGCCCACGCGTGAGCCTCCCGGCCTCGGGCGACGCCGGAGCGCCCGTGTCGGTCCATCCGGCGCTGGCCGAGCCCACCAAGCGAGTCTCCAATTGGTGGGTCGCCTGGCTGGTGCTGGTCAGCATCGGCGTCTGGTCGGGACTCTTCGGCCCGATCCAGGTACTGCTCGCTCAGCAGGCCGAGGCGATCACGCCGGACAGCAAGGAGACGACCCTCGCGATCGTGACCGGTGTCGGCGCCGCGGTCTCGACGATCTTCAACCCCGTGTGGGGCGCCTTCTCCGATCGCACCACGCTGCGGGTGGGCCGGCGGCTGCCCTGGATCCTCGGCGGCGCCCTGGTCGGTGCCTTGGCGATGCTGCTGCTCTCCCGGGCCGACTCGGTCTGGTCGATGGTCGTCGCGTGGGGCCTGACCCAGGCGGCGCTGAACGCCATGCTCGCCGCGATCACCGCGACCGTTCCGGACAAGGTCCCGGTCGAGGAGCGCGGTACGGTCGGCGGAGTCCTGGCGATCGCCCAGACCCTCGGCGTCGTCGCCGGCTCCGGCATCGCCGCGGCGACCGGCAGCATCGCCGCCGGCTACCTGGTCTTGATCGTCTTCCTGCTGCTCTCGTCGCTGCCCTACGCGTTCGACTCCCGCGACATCTCGTTGCCGCGCGAGCTCCGCCCGCAGCTGCATTGGGGCGAGTTCCTGCGCGGCTTCTGGGTCTCCCCGCGCCAGCATCCCGACTTCGCCTGGGCCTGGATCACCCGGTTCCTGATGAACTTCGGCAACGCCGTACTGATCCTCTACCTGCTCTACTACCTCAAGGACGCCGTCGACCTGACCGACGACGAGGCGGCGAACGGCGTCTTCGTGCTGACCGCGATCTACGGCGTCTGCACTGTCGTCACCGCCTTCCTCGGCGGGATGTGGTCGGACAAGGTCGGGCGCCGCAAGATCTTCGTGATCTGGTCGGGCCTGATCGCGGCCGGCGCGCTGCTCTTCATCGCATTCGTGCAGACCTGGGCCGCGGCGATCGTCGGAGCCACGATCCTCGGCATCGGCTTCGGCGCCTACACGGCCGTCGACTTCGCGCTGATCACCCAGGTGCTCCCCGGAGCGCGCGACCGGGCCAAGGACCTCGGCGTCATCAACATCGCGAACGCCCTGCCGCAGGTCCTCGCCCCGGTGCTGGCCGCCGTCGTCCTCGGCCTGGGCTGGGGCTACTCGACGCTCTACACGATCGCCGCCGGCGTCAGTGTGCTCGGCTCGATCCTGGTGGTCCGGATCCGCTCGGTCGCCTGAGGCTTACGGTGTGATCTTCCGGCGCCAACTGCCGGGAGATCACACGCTAGTGGTCCTGTTCTACGCCGCGGTGGTCCCGAAGGGGAACGTCTCCCAGACGGAGACCTCATCCCCGGCGACGTGAAGCAGCGCCGCCTCGCCGGCGTACGCGGTGATGGGCAGCGGCCCGACGGAGGCGTCGTCGGGGATGGTCAGGTGGGGGACGACGACGTCATAGGCGCCGCCGTACGGCGGGTACTCGGGGAAGAGCCGGTGCAGCCGATGGGTCAGCCGCGAGAAGACGGCCGGCGGCTCGGGGGAGAGGTAGCGGGCTCCGTTGGGGAAGACGCACACGTCGCTGAGCGTGTAGGTGAACGGCACGACGTCGGCGAAGAGGGCGGCGACGTCCTCGATCTCCCCGGGCGTCGGCCGGTTGTCGGTCCCGAACGGCGTCAGCAGGGTGATGTGCGCGTCCGGCACGATCGACGCCGCCTCGGGGACCATCACCACGATCCCGGTCCTCGGCTCCGTCGGCAGCGCGATCCTCACTCGCGCAGCCTAATGGCGTCATCGCCCCACTATGGGAGAGCCCGCGGTGCCCGGGCAGGACGCGATCCCTACGCTGGCGTCATGGGCCACGACCATTCCCACGCCGCCGGGCGCGCGGAGGACCGCCGCCGTCTGGCGCTGGTGCTCGGGGTGACCTCGTCGGTCGTCGTGGTCGAGCTGGTCGGCGCCTGGCTCAGCGGCTCGCTGGCGCTGCTCGCCGACGCCGGGCACATGCTCAGCGACACGGCGGGACTGCTGTTGGCGCTGTCGGCCTCGGTGATCGCGACCCGGCCCGCCACGCCGCGACGCACGTTCGGCTACCACCGCGCCGAGATCCTGGCCGGCCTCATCAACGCCGTGGTGCTGCTCGGCATCTGCGGCTACCTGGCGTACGCCGGAACGCGCCGGCTCTTCGCGCCCAGCGAGATCGACGCGCCGCAGATGCTGGTCTTCGCCGCGATCGGCCTCACCGCCAACCTGGTCTCGGTGATGCTGCTCGCGGGGCGGCGGGACAACTCACTGAACATGAGGGGCGCCTACCTGGAGGTGCTCACCGACACCTTCGGCTCGGTGGCCGTCATCGCGGCCGGCCTGGTCGTGCTGGGGACCGGGTTCGAGCGCGCCGACCCGATCGCCTCGCTGCTGATCGCGGGGCTGATCCTGCCCCGGTCGTGGGCGCTGCTCTCCGAGGCGGTGGGCGTGCTGCTGGAGGCGACGCCGCGCGGGCTGGACCTGGACGACGTCCGCGAGCATCTCGCCGGCGTCGACGGTGTGGTGGATGTGCACGACCTGCACGCCTGGACGATCACCAGCGGGATGCCGGCGCTCTCCGCCCACGTCACCGTCTCCGACGAATGTCTCGACGAGCGCGGTGTGGGCCCGGTCCTGGACGACCTCACCGAGTGCGTCGGCAGGCACTTCGGGATCGACCACGCCACCTTCCAGGTCGAGCCGGCCTCGCACCGCGAGCACGAGCCGGACACGGATCACGCCTGAGCGCCACGCGCAACGCTGGCCAGGTCGGGCTGAAGGTCCCGGACGATCTGAGTACGAGTGCCCATGCGCCGGCCGCGCCCGATCTGGCACGGTGTGCCCATGACGCAGCCATCGAGCAGGATCGTCGACGCCCTCATCGGCGACGGGCTGGTGGAGCCCTCGCGCCGGGCCGACGCCGAGCGGACGGTGACCGCGGTCCTCGCCCCGGGGGAGGAGCCGCGCGGAGCCGGTCTGCCCAAGCTGGTCGAGGTGGTCGCCTACCTCGGCGCCGCCCTGGTGGCCGCGGCCGGTCTCCTGCTGTTGATGCAGCAGTGGGACGACCTCGGTGAGACCGGCCGAGTGATCGCCCTGGCCGTGGTCACGGTCGTGCTCGCCGTTGCCGGGGTGATCGCCGGCGGCTTCGTGGGCGGGCGCGCCGGTGCGCCGGCCGCGGACGACGTACGCCGCCGGCTGTCCGGCACCCTGCTCACCGCGGCCGCCGGTGGCGCCGGCCTGACCGTCGGCTACTGGCTGGACCTCTGGCTCGACCCCGACTGGCAGGACCTCTACTGGCCGGCGGTGGTCGGTGGCGCGATCCTGGCGATCGGCGCGGCCGTGGTCTACCTGCTGGCTCCCACGGCGCTCGGCCAGCTGGCCATTCTCGGCGGCGTGATCACGGTCGTCTCGGTGCTCACCGACCAGATCGGTGACAACGAGGGCATCTGGATCGGCACCGAGCTGCTGGTGATCGGCCTGATCTGGCTGGCGATGGCGGAGGCGCGCTGGTTCCGCGAGCTCACCATCGCGCGCGCACTCGGCGTCGCGGTGACGCTGTTCGGCGCGCAGTTCCCGGTGATCGCGGGGGAGGCCGCCTGGTACGGCTACCTGCTGACCGCGGGTGTCGTGGTGCTCGGCGTACTGCTCTACCTCGGCCGGACCGGCTGGCCCTACCTGGCCGCCGCGGTCGTCGGGATCACCCTGGTCGTCCCTGAGGCCGTCTCCGACTGGACCGGCGGCTCGCTGGGCGTGGTCGGCGGCGTCCTGCTGGCCGGCGTCACCCTGCTGGCGGCCTCCTTCGCCGGCTACCGGTTGCGGGTCGCGCGCGAGTAGGTCGTACCAGCACGGACGTCACGAGTCTCGACGCTCGGGCGGCAGGCGTAGTCAGCCGCCGGCGGCGCACGATCAACCCCATTACGTCCGTGCTGCTACGAGGCCGTGGTCAGTGCATCAAGGCGCCGGAGTCGACCGGCTCCACCCGGTGCCGCGGCAGGAGGAACGCCGGTATCAGCACGCAGGCGACCAGGATGGTGCCGATCACGAAGACCGAGGCGAAGGCCCCACCCATCGCGGCGAGCGGGTTGCCCGCGGCCGGGTCGATCGACTTCAGCTCGTTGGTCAGCAGCACCGAGAAGAGCGCGGTGCCGATGGAGGCCGCCACCTGCTGCAGGATGTTCATCAGCGTCGACCCGCGAGCGATGTTGTGATCGGTCAGCGTCGCCAGCGCAGCGGTCATGATCGGCATCATCGTGCTGCCCATGCCCAGGCCCATGATGAACAGCGCGGCGAGCAGGTACGCGTAGCCGGTCTGGTCGTCGAGCTGGGTGAACATCGCCATGCCCACGGTGATCACGCCGATGCCGGCGATCACGACCTTGCCGGGGCCGATCTTGTCGGCCAGCATGCCGGCGATCGGCATGGTCAGCATGGCGCCGATGCCCTGCGGTGCCAGCAGCAGTCCGGCCTTGAGCGGCGTGGTCAGCCGCACCTCCTGGAAGTACAGCGGGAAGAGCAGGCTGGCGCCGAAGAAGGCGATCGCGAAGAGCGCCATCGCGACGACTGCCACGGACATGTCCCGGTTCCTCAGCAGTCGCAGGTCGACCAGTGGATGGATGTTGGCCGGGCGCAGCGCCCAGGGGACGAAGGCGACGATGAGCACCACGCCGACGGCCGCCCAGACCAGCACCTTGCCGTCCCAGATCGTGCCGGCCTCGGGGATCGAGGAGACGCCGTACAGGAAGGCCGCCAAGCCGGGCGAGAGCAGCAGCATGCCGACGAGGTCGAAGCTCTCCGACGGCTCGACATCGTCACGCGGG
>CAZTHV010000171.1:4927-7085 GCA_964613165.1 uncultured Marmoricola sp. | reverse complement strand
CGCCACCGTTGGCCTTGAGCAGCTTGGCGGTGTTGGCCACGATCCGGCCGCCGGTCGCGGCGAACGGGTGGCCCGCCGCGAGCGAGGAGCCCTTGACGTTGAGCAAGGCGCGGTCGACCGACCCGAGCGGCGCGTCCAGGCCGAGGCGCTCCTGGCAGAACACCGGGTCCTCCCAGGCCTTCAGAGTGGCGAGCACCTGCGAGGCGAAGGCCTCGTGGATCTCGTAGTAGTCGAAGTCCTGGAGGGTCAGTCCGGCTCGCGCGAGCATCCGCGGCACGGCGTACGCCGGCGCCATCAGCAGCCCCTCGGCCCCGTGGACGAAGTCGACCGCCGCGGTCTCGTAGTCGACCAGGAAGGCCAGCGGCTCCAGGCCGTGCTCGGCCGCCCACTCCTCCGAGCCGAGCAGCACCGCCGAGGCACCGTCGGTGAGCGGCGTGGAGTTGCCGGCGGTCATCGTCGCGGCCTCGCCCTTGCCGAAGACCGGCTTGAGCCTGGCCAGCTTCTCCGCGGTGGAGTCGGCGCGCAGGTTGTTGTCCCGCTCCAGCCCGTTGAACGGGGTGATCAGGTCGTCCTGCCAGCCCTCGTCGTACGACGCGGCGAGATGCTGGTGCGACGCCGCGGCCAGCTCGTCCTGCTCCTCGCGGGCGACCTGCCACTCCAGCGTGGTCAGCGCCTGGTGCTCGCCCATCGACAGCCGCGTGCGCGGCTCGCCGTTGGACGGGATCGCCAGACTGATGTCACCGGGACGGATCGAGGCCAGCACGGCCAGCCGGTCCTTGGCGGACCTGGCGTTGTTGAGCTTGATCAGCTTCTTGCGCAGCTTGTCGCCGACCGCGAGCGGAGCGTCGGAGGTGGTGTCGGTGCCACCGCCGACGCCGGAGTCGATCTGGCCCAGCGCGATCTTGTTGGCGACGTAGATGATCGCCTGCAGGCCGGTGCCGCAGGCCTGCTGGATGTCCACGGCAGGTGTCTCCGGGGCGAGCCTGCTGCCCAGGACGGACTCACGGGCCAGGTTGAAGTCTCGGGAGTGCTTGAGCACCGCGCCCGCGGCGACCTCGCCGAGACGCTCGCCCTCCAGACCGAAGCGGGCCACGAGGCCGTCGAGGGCCGCGGTCAGCATCTCCTGATTGGAGGCCGTGGCGTAGGCGCCGTTGGAGCGAGCGAAGGGGATCCGGTTGCCGCCCAGGACGGCGACCCGGCGAGTGTTGGCCTGCATCTGGTTCTCCTGATCGGTCGTGCTGCGTGAAGAGCTGGGAGCGCGCCCGTGCTCATCTCAATACTCGCAGGTAACATCAAGGTTGCCTATGGGGTGAGGGCCACGTCACCTTCCTTAGACAGCGAGTTACACACATCGTTACATTCGACGTCAAGGTGGCCGGGGACATGTCCCCGGATCACCTCCCGCGTCCGACCAGAGCGAGGAATCATGAGCGACCGCTACCAGAGCTTCGTCTCCAGCCCGATCGGCCAGCTGTTCGCCAAGAACCTGGGCCTGCCGAACCCGGTCAAGCTCGACCGCTACACCGAGGGCGCGCCCCTCGTCGACGGCACCGTCGTCCTCGGCGGCGACGGTCGGCTCGGCGACGCCCTGGTCGCCGCGCTCGACGGCTTCGGGATCGCCAGCACCCGCGAGGTCGCCGACGGCGAGCGATACAAGGGACTCGTCTTCGACGCCACCGGGCTGACCGGCGCCGAGGAGCTGGTCGAGCTGCAGCGGTTCCTGACGCCGCTGATGCGCAGCCTCACCCCATGTGCGCGCGTCCTGGTCCTCGGCACCAATCCGTCCCAGACGGCGAGCGGCGAGGAGCGGATCGCCCAGCGCGCGCTCGAGGGCATCACCCGGTCGCTGGGCAAGGAGATCGGCAGGGGCGGCACCGTCAACCTGGTGTACGTCGCCCCCGGCGCCGAGTCGACGATCGACTCGACCCTGGCCTTCTTCCTCTCCCCCAAGTCCGCCTACGTCTCCGGCCAGGTCGCCCGCCTCGGGCTGACCGGCACCAAGAAGGCCGCCAAGGTCGCCGACAACGAGTCGCCGCTGGCCGGCAGGATCGCCATCGTCACGGGGGCCTCGCGCGGCATCGGCGAGCAGATCGCCCGGGTGCTCCACCGTGACGATGGCGATCCTGCCGGCCAGCGGCGACTCGTTGTCGGCGACCTT
>CAZTHV010000171.1:0-4917 GCA_964613165.1 uncultured Marmoricola sp. | reverse complement strand
CCGGGTGCTGCACCGTGACGGCGCGACCGTGCTCGGCATCGATGTGCCCCAGGCGGCCAGCGAGCTCCAGACCGTGATGAAGGAGATCGACGGCGAGGTGCTCACGCTCGACATCACCGCCAAGGACGCGCCGCAGCGGATCGCCCACCACGTCAAGGAGAGGCTCGGCGGCGTGGACATCGTGGTGCACAACGCCGGCATCACCCGGGACAGGAAGCTGGCCAACATGGCTGAGGACCGCTGGCAGTCGGTGATCGCGGTGAACCTGCTCGCCCCCGAGCGGATCACTCGCGAGCTGCTCGACCAGGGGCTGATCAACGACAACGGCCGGATCATCGGCGTCTCCTCGATCGCCGGCATCGCCGGCAACGTCGGCCAGACCAACTACGCGGCGTCCAAGGCCGGCGTGATCGGCTTCGTCGACGCGCTCGCCGGCGAGCTGAAGAACGACATCACCGTCAACGCGGTGGCTCCCGGCTTCATCATCACCCAGATGACCGCGTCCGTGCCGTTCGCCACCCGCGAGGTCGGCCAGCGGCTCAACGCGATGGCGCAGGGCGGCCTGCCGATCGACGTCGCCGAGACGATCGCCTGGTACGCCAGCCCCGGCTCGACCGCGGTCAACGGCAACGTGGTCCGCGTCTGCGGCCAGATGATGCTGGGCGCCTGACATGGTCGAGCGAATCATCGAGGAGACGGGATCGTCGCTGCCGACGATGCTCAAGGCGGCGCTGCCGGTCCTGCCGGGCGTGGGCCTTCTGCCGGGTGTGGCGAAGAAGGGCGGCGAGCTGCCCGAGCTGCGGCTGACCCGCAAGGGCGTGGCGATCGACCGCGACCACGTGGCGGCGTACGCCGAGGTCTGCGGCTTCGAGCCGGCCCAGGCGCTGCCGCTCACCTATCCGCACATGCTGGCGTTCGGCCTGCACATGGGGATCATGACCGACGCGTCGTTCCCCTACCCCGCCATCGGCACCGTGCACCTGAGCAACGCGATCACCCAGCATCGCCGGATCGCGCCGTCGGAGCGGCTCGACGTGACCGCGATCGCGACGAACCTCCGCCCGCACGCCAAGGGCAGGGTCTTCGACCTGGTCACCACGGTGACCAGCGAGGGCGAGACGGTGTGGGAGTCGACCTCGGGCTACCTGCGTCTCGGCAAGGGCGATCGGGAGGCCCCGGCCGACCGGGATCCCTTCGAGGTGGTGCCGGGCAGCGGCATCGTCTGGCGGCTGCCGGGCAACCTCGGCCGCAGGTACGCCGCGGTGTCGGGCGACCACAACCCGATCCACCTCTACCCGCTGACCGCCAAGGCGTTCGGCTTCAAGCGGCAGATCGCCCACGGCATGTGGAGCAAGGCAAGCTGCGTCGCCGCGATCGCCAACCGCCTGCCGGAGTCGGTCACCGTCGAGGTCGAGTTCAAGAAGCCGATCTTCCTGCCCGGCGGCGTGGCATTCGGCTCGCGCATGGTCGAGGGCGGCATCGACTTCGCGCTGACCGACCCCCGGAAGGGCGCGCCGCACCTGGTCGGCCGGACCCGCTGAGGACTCAGCCGATGGCTCTCGGGTGCGCGGTGGCGTACACCTCGCGCAGCGAGTCGACCGTCACCAGCGTGTAGATCTGGGTGGTGGTCACCGAGGCGTGACCGAGCAGCTCCTGCACCACCCGGACGTCGGCGCCTCCCTCGAGCAGGTGGGTGGCGAAGGAGTGCCGCATCGTGTGCGGGGAGACCTCGGCGGTGACACCCGCCCGCTCGGCGGAGCGGACGATGACCGTCCAGGCGCTCTGCCGCGACAGCCGCCCGCCCCGGGAGTTGAGGAAGAGCGCTGCGTTGCCGGTCACGCCCGAGGCGAGTCCGGAGATCAGCTCCGGGCGCGCTCGCACCAGGTACGCCGTCAGCGCCTCGCGCGCGTAGCGGCCGAGCGGGACGATCCGCTCCTTGCCGCCCTTGCCGCGCAGCAGCACCGTCCCGGAGACCTCGCCCGTCTCCCCGCCCATCTCCTCGTCCGGAGCGAGGACCAGGTCGTCGACGTCCAGGCCGACCGCCTCGGAGATCCGCGCGCCGGTGCCGTAGAGCAGCTCCAGGAGCGCCCGGTCGCGCAGCGCCAGGGTGGTGCCCGCGGCTCCCGCCGCGTCCAGGATCGCCTCCACGTCGGCCAGGCTGAGTGCCTTGGGCAGCCGCTTCGCCGGCGACGGTGGCCGGACTCCGGCAGACGGGTCGGCGGTGGCGAGCCCGTCCTTGACGGCGAATCTGTGGAACCCGCGGACGGCGACGACCATCCGTGCGGCCGAGCTGGCGCCCAGCGGCGGGTGGTCCGCGTCGCCCTCGCGCAGCGCCATCAGGAAGCCGGTGACCGTCGCCTCGGTGACGTCGTCGAGGCGGCCCACGCCCTGGGCCTCGAGGTAGGCCAGGTAGCGGCGCAGGTCGCGGCGGTAGGAGCTCAGCGTGTTGGCCGCCAGCCCCCGCTCCACCCCGAGATGGTCCAGGTAGGTGCGCACCACTCGCCCGATCCCAGGGTCGAGCTCAGGGTGGATCTCGTTCGCTGCCGTGCTCAGGCCAGCACCTCCTCCAGGCTCCTCGCGTCCATCCCGTGTGCCTCGGCGACCGGGGCGCAGGTCACCGCACCGGCATGGGTGTTCAGGCCCAGCGCGAGCGAGTGGTCGTCGCGGAGCGCACGCTCCCAGCCCTTGTCCGCCAGCGCCACCGTGTAGGGCAGCGTGGCGTTGGTCAGCGCGTACGTCGAGGTGTTCGGCACCGCGCCCGGCATGTTGGCGACACAGTAGAACGTCGATCCGTGGACCTGGTACGTCGGGTCGGCGTGCGTGGTCGGGTGAGTGTCCTCGAAGCAGCCGCCCTGGTCCACGGCGATGTCCACCAGCACCGAGCCCGGCTTCATCCGCGACACCAGCTCGTTGCTGACCAGCGTCGGCGCCTTGGCTCCGGGGATCAGCACCGCGCCGATCACCAGATCTGCGTCGGCCACCTGCCGCTCGACCGCCAGGCGCGAGGAGGCCAGCCCGTGCACCCGGTTGTTGTAGCGCCAGAAGGACAGCCGCAGCTTGTCCAGATCGGTGTCCAGCAGGGTCACGTCGGCGCCCATCCCGAGCGCGATGTTCGCGGCGTTCTGCCCGGCCACGCCCGCGCCGATCACCACCACCTTGGCGTTGGCGACGCCACCCACGCCACCCAGCAGGACGCCCCGGCCGCCCTGGGCCTTGAGCAGCGAGTGCGCGCCGACCTGCGGCGCGAGACAGCCGGCGACCTCGGACATCGGGTAGAGCAGCGGCAGCGCACCCGACGGCAGCTGCACCGTCTCGTAGGCGATCCCGGTGACACCGCGGGACACCAGCTCCTTGGTGAGCGGCTGGTCGGCGGCCAGGTGCAGGTAGGTGAAGAGAACCAGCCCCTCGCGCATCCGGTGGTACTCCTCGGCGACCGGCTCCTTGACCTTGAGCACCATGTCGGCCCGGCCCCAGACCTCGTCGGCGTCCGGCAGCAGCCGCGCACCCGCGGCGGCGTACTCCTCGTCGGAGATGGAGGAGCCCGCGCCGGCGCCGGTCTGCACCACCACCTCGTGGCCGCGCGCGACCAGCTCGTGGACGCCGACCGGGGTGATCGCGACACGGTACTCGTGGTTCTTGACCTCTAGGGGAACACCGACCTTCATCGCCCTCATCGCATCACTCCTGCGCCCTCGGCCTCGCCGATTGTCCGGTGCTCGCCACTCTATGCCTCGACCTGGGCCTCGACGGGACGCTCAGAGGCGGCCGCGGGCCCGCAGAGCCTGGTAGGCGAGGACGGCGATCGCCACCGGGCCATCGGCGACGCGGCCGTCCAGCACGGCCTCGACGAGGTCGGCCACCGGGACCCGCCCGACCGTCATGTCGGCCTCCTCGTGGCGGGGATCGAAGTCGCGGGCGACCTCGCGCAGGCCGCGGGCGAGGTAGCTGACATGCCGCTCCTGGGTGATGCCCGGCGAGGCATACGTGGTGAGCAGGTGCCGCCACTCCCGTGCCTCCAGGGCGACCTCCTCGCGCAGCTCGCGCCGCGCGGCGTCCAGCGGGTCCTCCCCGGGGTCGTCGAGCTTGCCGGCCGGCAGCTCGACGAGCCGCATGCCGACCGGATGGCGGTACTGGCGCAGCACGACCGCCCGCTCCTCGGCGTCGACCGCCAGCACGATCACCGCCCCCGGATCCTCCAGGACCACCCGCTCGAAGGCGTCCTCGGGGTGACCGGGCCGGTGCAGGACGTCGGCGCGCAGGCCGACCACCCAGTCACCGCGGTAGACCTCGGCACTCTCCAGGACCGGCCAGGACTCCGGAACGTCGCGCAGGAGCTCCACCGGGTCACTCATCGTCGCGGCGACGCAGCCCGGTCTCGTCGATCGGGATCCGCAGCTCGCGCTGACGCTCGATCGCGGCACCGACGAGCCCGGCGAACAGCGGGTGCGGCCGGGTCGGCCGGGAGCGCAGCTCGGGGTGCGCCTGGGTGGCGACGTAGTACGGGTGCACCTCGGCGGGCAGCTCGACGAACTCCACCAGGTTGTCATCGGGCGAGGTCCCGGAGAAGACCAGGCCGGCCGACTCGAGCTGGTCCCGGTAGGCGTTGTTGACCTCGTAGCGGTGCCGGTGCCGCTCCTCGATGCGTGCTGCGCCGTACGCCGCGCGCACGACCGTGCCCTCCTTGAGCTCGGCCGGATAGAGCCCCAGGCGCATCGTGCCACCCAGGTCGCCGGCGCCCTCGACGAAGGCGTGCTGCTCCGCCATCGTCGCGATCACCGGCTCGGGCGCGTCGGAGTCGAACTCGGTGGAGGCCGCCTTCTCCAGCCCGGCGACGTTGCGGGCGTACTCGATCACCATGCACTGCAGGCCCAGGCAGAGCCCCAGGGTCGGGATGCCGTGCGTCCGGGTGTAGCGCAG
>CAZTHV010000170.1:0-7188 GCA_964613165.1 uncultured Marmoricola sp. | reverse complement strand
CTGCTGACGCACATGGTGGCCCAGGTGACCGGGTTGCAGGCCGGCGACTTCGTGCACACGCTGGGCGACGCGCACCTCTACCTCAACCACCTGGACCAGGCCCGGCTGCAGCTGACCCGCGAGCCGCGTGCCCTGCCGCGGCTGGTCCTGGACCCATCGGTGACCGAGCTGGACGCCTTCGACCTGGATCACGTCGCGATCGAGGGCTACGACCCGCACCCGGGCATCAAGGCGCCCATCGCCGTATGACGCGGCAGGACCAGGCGCTCCGGGTCGTCCTGGTGGCGGCGGTCGCCCGCAACGGGGTCATCGGCGTGGCGGGTCGGATCCCCTGGCATCTGCCGGAGGACTTCGCCCACTTCAAGCAGGTGACCGCCGGCCACGCGCTGGTGATGGGGCGGGCGACGTACGACTCGATCGGCCGGCCGCTGCCCGGGCGGCCCAACATCGTGATCACCCGTGACCCGGCCTGGCGCGCCGAGGGCGTCGAAGTGGCGCACTCCCTGGCCGAGGCACTCGCGCTGGCGGCGGCCCACGGGCCCGATGTCGCGGTCATCGGCGGAGCCAGCGTGTACGCCGAGGCGCTGCCGCTGGCCACGCATCAGATCCTCTCCGAGGTGCACCGGGAGCCCGAGGGCGACACCCGCTACCCCGAGTTCAGCCGGGACGAGTGGCGCGAGACCGACCGCATCCCCGGTGCGGAGTTCGACAGGGTCTGGTGGGAGCGGGTGGCTGCCCGCCACAGGCCCTAGCCTGCCAGCGGGGCGTCCCGGCAGGTCCAGCCCTCCGGCGTCCGTCCGGTCTCCAGGAAGCGGGCCAGCTCCACGGTGGCCTCGGCCGACAGGTCGGTCGCGGTGTGCGGGTAGACGATCGGCTCCTCCTTGGAGTTGTGCGCGTCGAGCAGGCTGAGGAGCGCCGCACACGCCGTCCGCAGCCGGCCGGCGTCACCGGCCTCCACCAGCGAGTCCAGCTCGTCCATGGCCCGCCACAGCTCGCCGTGCTCGCGCAGCATCACCAGGATCGGCATCACCAGGCCCGCCCGGTGGATGGATGGGAACAGCAGCTCCTCCTCCAGGTAGATGTGCCGGCGCAGCGCGGACATCGCGTCCAGCAGCGGCCTCGGGTCCGGCTCGTCGCTCTCCAGGCCGGCCACGTAGGCCTCGACGCCGGTGTCGATGGCGTGGTGCTCCTGCAGCAACGCCACGGCCAGCTGGGCGCCGTCGGGCGCGATGGTGCTGTCACTCATGGTGTCCTCCAGCGGTCAGGCTACTCCTCACGGGAGGGAGAGGCGGAGCAGGTCGACGACCGGATGCCGGCCGGCTCCGCCATACCCGGTCACTCCAGCCGATGTCATCTTTCGGAGACCGACTTCGTCACCTTTTGGGCGATGTGCCGCCGCTGTCGAGGCCCCTAGAGTCGGGCGGCGGTGTCACAGGGCCAGAGGTGTCCTGGCGCCGGAGGAGTCTGGATCGTGTTCGCCGTTTCGCCACGCCGCCTGGTCGCCGGGATCGCCACCATCGCGGTCGCCGCTGCCACGCTCACCGTGGCCCCGTTCGCCGCTCCGGCCCATGCGCAGGAGGTGACGCTGAGCGCCCAGGAGGTCAACGAGGCCCTCTTCGTCGCAGGCGACATCGCGCGGGTGAGCGCCGATCCTCCTGCCAGGGTGCTCGAAGGCGTGCTGCAGGAGCTGTACGCCGTACGCCCCGGCCTCTCGCCCCAGGTCGCGGCCGCGCAGATCCGGGTCCTGGAGTCGACGATGGCGACCGCGCCGCAGCAGCAGGCCGGCCGGCCGATGACCGCGCAGGCCGGTGGCGCGGCCACCTACGAGTACTGCCAGAGCTGGAGCGAGCCGGCCGAGGGCACTGAGTGGGTCAAGCGTGACCACATCTGCGCCGACTGGTACCACACCAACGCTGCCCGGCTGCACTTCCTGACCTCGGCGATCGAGGAGATGGAGGTGCTTCCGGAGACCAAGCGTGCGGTGCGCAAGGAGGTGAAGTCCGAGCTCGCCACGCCCGACAACGGCATCGGCGTGAGCGTGCTGACCCCGACGCTGGACCAGGGGACCGGATCCGGCAGCCTGCAGCAGTCGTCCTCGAAGCTGCAGGCCAGCTATGCGCTGGCGCAGGACAACGACAAGTTCGCCGCTGCCCGTGACGACCTGTGGGCCGGCAGCACGGCCGAGGAGATCCTCGCCTCCCTGCAGCAGCGCCGGAACGACCCGGACCTGGTGCCGCTCGCCGAGCAGCTGGCCAAGATCGACTCGCAGGGGCGCCTGACGATGACTCCGACGGAGTCCGAGGACCTGGCGGCGGTGGCGCTGACCAAGACCGACGAGGCCACCGGGACGGCGGTCAACGCGCTGAGCACGCTGGCCAAGGCCCAGCAGAAGTACGACGAGGCCAAGACCGAGGCGGAGAAGACCAAGGCGAAGAAGGACCTCGACGATGCCAAGTCGGCGCTGAAGGCGCCGCTGGACCAGGCCAAGAAGGTCGTCGAGGACGCCAAGAAGGTGGTGGACTTCGCCACGTTCATCCTGAAGAAGTTCGAGCCCAGCGCCGCCGAGGCGATCCAGGAGGCGGCCGACACGGTGCTGCCGATCGCCGAGGGACTGATCGGGGTCGGCAGCAGCATCGTCAACGGGGTGATCAACTTCTACTCCGGCAACTGGATCGGCCTGATCGGCGACGCCTTCTCCGCCATGCAAGGGCTGGAGAAGCTCTTCGGCGGGTCGAGCGCCAGCAAGCCGAAGCCGGACCCGGTGCTCGTCGCGGTCCAGAACCTCGGCAAGCAGCTGGAGAAGCTCGGTGAGGAGATGCACGAGCGCTTCGACCGAGTGGACGCCGCCCTGGAGCAGATCTACGGCGCACTGACCGGCGGGCTCAGCGAGGTCCTGGCCAAGCTGGTCGCCAACGAGCAGAACGTGGCCGAGATCTTCGACCGGCTGGAGAGTCACCGGGCCAACCTGGCGCGCTTGGAGGACCGGGTCTTCGCGCTCTTCGGTGCCGAGCAGCGCCGGGCACAGAAGGAGGCCGTCAACCTGGCGGTCGGCAAGCAGACGATGAGCCAGGACCTGTACGACACCAGCACCAACCTCTTCTTCACCTGGGCCACCGAGCACGCCAAGGACGAGATCGCGCTGGGCGCGGGCCGAAGCTACGCCGACGCGGATCTGCTCGAGGAGCTGAACAAGGGCCTGGACACCAACGTGGACTACCTGCGGGTCTTCGCCAAGGAGATCTACGGCCTGCCGACGCCGCTGGGCGGCAGCAAGGTGGTCAACCCGAGCGACTGGGGCAGTGCTGCCCGCGCGTTCGGCCGGGTGATCACCGAGCACCCACGGCACTTCCACAGCGAGTCGCGCAACCTGACCCGGTTGGACAGCATCGTCACCGAGGGCGAGCGGCTCCGGGACACCCTCGCGAGGATCGCCGAGAACGACACCACCGGCACGACCGGCACCGGCAGCACCGTGCTCGATGCGGCGACCGGCTACTACCGCCAGGCCTGGCAGGACCTCTCCACTGCCGTCGAGCAGCGGCTGGACACGTGGGCCGCGGACCAGGTCACCACGTTCGACCTGTGGGCCGGACCGCGGCAGTCCTACAACGTCAACCATCTGTCGAGCCTGCCGGCGGTCAGCTGCGGGCCGATTCTCAGCGGGAAGACGTTCCCCGCTGGGTCGCCGTACCGCACCACGATGCCGAACCAGCTCGGCCTGGCTTTCACCGCAGGGCTGGTCAACCTCCGGGTCTGCAGCACCGCGGCCGAGTGGGTCAACATCGAGGACAGGCCGGAGACGAACCCGCGCACGCCCGTCATCGAGCATCGCTTCGCACAGCTCCGGGTGCGGGTCGAGGTGCAGGCCAGGAACGAGAGCGGGACGGTGCTGGCCACCGCCACCGGCATCTACACCGACCCCACCAAGACGCTCATCTGCAGCTTCGACGAGGACGGCACCGACAACTGCGGCAGCGTCGGCAACCACGCGGTCTCCAAGGCGGGTCACGAGTGGGACGAGATCCGCACCAAGCTCGGCTACACCTGGTCCACCGCGGTCCGGGATCCGGCCGAGTCGACGATCACCGGCATGGTCACCACCTGGCTGCGTGGACGCCAGCAGGTCGCTGCGGGGCATGTCCTCAACCTGTTGAAGCCCGGCGGGCAGCTCTCCGGGGCCTCGCGGGCATTGAGCGCGGCTCGCAAGGCGCTGAGCAGCTACGTCGAGCTCGGCCTGCCGGCCGGGCTGGCCGTGGACGCCGAGCTGCGGGGCCTGCTCGAAGGCGGGCTCCGGTCGCCGTCGAGCGGCGATGACCCGCTCGACGACCTGCTCGGTGGCACCACACGGCTGCTGGACGACGCCGGCGGCGACCACCGGCGGCTGATCTGGGACGCGGTCGCCGAGCGATACCGCGATCACGACGTGCCACAGGCGCTGCGCGCCGAGGGCCTGGCACGAGTGGACCGGCTGGTGCAGGTGCTGCGCGAGCACGTGGTCCCCTCGGACGGGGAGCTCCGCCGGCACCTGGGCCCGTTGTTCATCGAGACAACCTTGGACCGGCTGGAGCTGTCACGCAGCGTGCTGACCGGCAACGGACCGGTGACCACGATCATGTCGGGACCGGCAGGGAGCACCACCCTCGCCCGTCCGGCCTTCGCCTTCACCACCGGTGAAGAGGCGATCGGGACCACTGTGCAGTGCCGGGTCTACGCCGATGGCACCACCCCGCCGGCGTACCAGGTCTGCTCCGGATCCGACCAGAGGAGCCACACTCCGGCGACACCGCTGTCGAACGGCGCGTACGTCTTCGAGGTGCGCGGCGCCGACGACGCGCTGATTGCCGGCACGGCGGCCGCGCGGCGGTTCACCGTGGCCACTGGCACGACGCCTGGCGTTCCGGGGGGCCCGACCGGCCCGGTCAAGGTCACCTCGTTCGCCTTGTACGAGAAGCCCAAGGTGAAGGGCAAGAAGCGGGTCGGCAAGAAGCTGCGGGTGACCACCGGCCGCTGGTCGCCGGCGCCGGCGACGGTGAGCTACCAGTGGTTCCGCAACGGCAAGAGGATCAAGGGCAAGAAGGGGAAGCGGGCCGTCTATCGCGTCGTCCGCGCGGACGGCGGCAAGCGGCTCTGGGTGCGTGTGGTCCTCACCTCGCCCGGGGTCACCTCGACGGGCGTGGCGACCAAGAAGGTGCGGATTCGCCGCTGACGCCGGCCGCCGCCGGTAGGAGCGCCTCAGCCGCGGGCGGCGAGGCGGAGCAGGTCGACGACCAGGCGCCGGACCTTCGCGCGAGCGAGCCCCTGGTGCTGCTCGACGGTGACCTTGACGAGCCGGGAGCCCAGGCGCACGGCGCCACCACCCTGGATGTCCGTGCCGCCGAACATCGTGCCGGTCACCACGAAGGCCTCGTCGCCGATCGACACCGGCTGCGGGCTGCCCTCGACGGCGGAGGTGACGTCGTCGTGGGCGGCCTGCATCCCGGTGAACCGGGTCTGCTCCAGGGTCGCGGTGGGTGCGGCGGAGTCGGACTGCGCGAAGGTGCAGCCGCCGGAGAACGAGGATCGGGTGACGCTCGTCCCGAGGACGGTGGCGATGTCCCGGTCCACGACCCGAGCGCACACGGCGCCCTTGGGCGCCTTCGTGGTGCCGGACCCGGTGTCCTCCCCGCCGCCGCGGACGGTCGCCGTCTTGGTCGGCGCGGGCGTCGTGGCCGGTGTCGCCGGACGGCTCGGGCTGGCCGGCGACGACCGGGTGGGAGTGGGAGTGGGAGTGGGGGTGGCGGCCGTGATCGTCGAGGAGGGAGGAGGAGTCGTCGCGGGCGAGGTCCGCGGCTCGTCCGTCGAGCCGCAGCCGCACAGCAGCAGGGCGAAGGCCGTGGCGGCCACGACACCGCGGGCGGTGGGGGAGAGGCGCATGTCCCACGACGTTAGTGCCGCGATCCCGGGAGGACCGTCTGACACGCGGGCGCTGCCGCGGGGCAGGTCCCCGATAGCCTAGGCGCCATGAGTCTTCCTACCGCTCCGTTCGGCCGCATGCTCACCGCGATGGTGACGCCGTTCAAGGAGGACGGGTCGGTCGACCTCGACAAGGTGGCGATGGTGGCCACCCACCTGGTGGAGCACGGCAACGACGGCCTGGTGGTCTCCGGCACGACTGGGGAGTCGCCCACCACGACCACCGAGGAGGACGGCCGGATCCTCGCCACCGTGGTCGACGCGGTCGGAGACCGGGCTACGGTCGTCGCCGGGGTCGGCACCAACTCCACGGCGACCTCGGTGGAGCTGGCCGAGCAGGCGGCCCGTGCCGGCGCCGACGCCGTGCTGCTGGTCACGCCGTACTACAACAAGCCGGCACAGCCGGGCCTGCTGGCGCACTTCCGGACCGTCGTCGCGGCCGCCGGCCTGCCGACGATGCTCTACGACATCCCCGGTCGCACCGGGACCCAGATCTCGCTCCCGGTCTACGAGGAGCTGCGTGCCGACGAGCTGGTGATCGCGGTCAAGGACGCCGTCGGCGACCTTCCTCGCGCCTCGCGCCTGGCACAGCTCGGCTACGCCGTCTACTCGGGCGACGACGTCGCCACTCCCGGCTTCCTCGCCCATGGCGCCTGTGGTCTCGTCTCGGTCGTGGGTCACGCGGCCGGGGTGGAGCTGGCCGGTCTGGTGAGAGCGTTCGACGCCGGTGATGTCGCCGGCGCCCTGGCGACGTACCAGCGGCTGCTGCCGGCCTTCGACGCGGTCATGGGCGTGCCCAACTACGGCGCCACGACGGCCAAGGCCGCCCTGCAGGCGCTCGGCGTGCTGGACAACAGACGGGTGCGCCCGCCCCTGCCGGAGCTGACCGACGACGAGGCCGCGGCTGTCCGCGCCGGGCTGGTGGCCGCGGGGCTGCTCTCGTGAGCGTCGCCTACCACGAGCTGTCCGTCCCTGGTCCGCTTCCGGCCGGTGGCCTGCGGGTGATAGCGCTGGGCGGCCTCGGCGAGGTCGGCCGCAACATGACGGTCTTCGAGTACGACGGCCGCCTGCTGATCGTGGACTGCGGCGTGCTCTTCCCCGAGGAGCACCAGCCCGGCGTCGACCTGATCCTCCCGGACTTCGACGCGATCCGGAACCGGCTCGACCGGGTCGACGCGCTGGTGCTCACCCACGGTCACGAGGACCACATCGGCGCCGTGCCCTACCTGCTGCGCG
>CAZTHV010000169.1:4135-7307 GCA_964613165.1 uncultured Marmoricola sp. | reverse complement strand
CAAGATGCGCGTCCAGACCCGTACCGACATCGCCCGGCTGCAGCGTGACCTCGGCGTCACCACGGTCTACGTCACCCACGACCAGGTCGAGGCGATGACCATGGGCGACCGGGTCGCGGTGATGAAGCTGGGGGAGATCCAGCAGGTCGACACCCCGCTGAACCTCTACGACAGGCCGGCGAACCTGTTCGTGGCCGGGTTCATCGGCTCTCCGCAGATGAACCTGCTGGAGGGCGTCGCGGCCGACGGGGACGGCGTCCGGGTCGGTGGCTACCACGTGCCGGCGGACCCGGGATCGGATAGCAGGAGCGCGATGACCGGGAGGGTGACGGTCGGGGTTCGTCCGGAGAACTGGCGGATCGTCGGTCCGGACGAGGGCGGCTTGCCGGTGCTGGTCAGCGTGGTGGAGGAGCTGGGAGCCGACTCCTTCGTCTATGGCCATTGCGATGTCGAGGGCACGCCCAGCACGGTGGTCATCCGGGTCGGGGGCCGCAACCACCCGGCCAAGGGCGAGACCCTGCACGTGAGCACCGACCCCGCCAGCGTCCACCTCTTCGACACCGACACCGGCGAACGCATCTCTGCCTGATACGTCCCGCGGCCGGTGCCTAGGCGCGGTCCGCCGTACGCCGGATGGTGTCGGCGAAGGTGCCGTGCAACGGCACCGGCAGGTCGTGGCCCATCCCCGGGATCAGCAGCAGTTGCGAGCCGGGAATGGCCCGCGCCGTCGCCTGTCCGCCGGACACATGCACCATCCGGTCGCTCATCCCGTGGACCACCGTGGCCGGGAGCTCCAGCCGGCTCAGCGCCCTGGTGCGGTCGGGCTGGGTGAGCACCGCGAGCATCTGGCGCAGTACGCCGGCCGCGCTGACCCCGCGGTCCCAGGTCTCCGCGGCCCGGGCCCGGGTGTCCTCAGGTGCCTCGGGGTAGGCCGGTGAGCCGATCAGATGCCAGGAGGCGGCCGAGCGCTCGACGTACTCCTCGCGGCCGCCGTGACGCGGCGCCAGCAGCGTGGGAATCAGCCGCGGGCTCTGCCAGCCCACGCTGCGGCGGCCGGTGGTGGACATGATCGAGACCAGGCTGCGCACCCGCTCGGGCCGCCGCACGGCCATCGTCTGAGCGATCATCCCACCCATCGACACCCCGCACACGTGTGCGGACTCCAGGCCGAGGTGGTCGAGCAGACCGAGGCCGTCCTTGGCCAGATCGCCGATCCCGTACGGCGCCGCCACCGGCATCCCGGCGAAGGCGCGGGCCAGCATCGACCGAGTCACCCGCCCCGTCCCGCGGCTGGACCGGCCGGTGTCCCGGTTGTCGTAGCGGATCACGTAGAAGCCGGCGTCGGCCAGCAGCTCGCACAGACCGCGATTCCACCAGGTCATCGGACCGCCCAGGCCCATCACCAGCAGCAGTGGCGCACCCTCGGGGCTGCCGAAGGTCTGGTAGACCAGCTCGACCTCCGGTCCCACCGGCGCGGGGAGCTCGGCGGAGACCGCGGTCGCGGGCGGCTCTAGGCCGGGCGTGACGGTCCGGGAACGACGCAGGCGTGGCACATCACGGAGTCTACGGACTCAGCCGAGGCGGTCGCTGCCGAGGCGAATCGGCGTTGCTGCCGCGGATCTACGGGCTTTTTGCGCGATTCTCGCCTAATTTCGTAGTCATGAGCACCGTGATGGGGGACTTCCTGATGCCGGAGGGCTTCTCCGGCCCGGCCGGCCTGCGGGCGCTGGCCCGCGAGGGGAGCGCGGTCGTGGAGATCGCCCGCTACGCCCGGCGCCGGCGTACCGACCGGCGGGAGCGGTCAGGACGGCCGCACGCCGACGATCGAGCCGTCCGGCCGGTGGAGCCGGTCCTGCTGGTGCCCGGCTTCATGGCCGGTGACGGCACGCTGGCCGGGATGGCGCAGATGCTGCGCCATCACGGCTACCGGACCTACCGCTCCGGCATCTGGGTCAACGTCGCCTGCACGCGGCAGAGCGCCGACCGGCTGGAACGGCGACTGGAGACCATCGCCGAGCGCCGCGGTCGCAAGGTGACCGTGATCGGGCACAGTCTCGGCGGCATGCTTGCCCGGGGTCTGGCCGCCCGCCGGCCCGATCTGGTGGCCGGGATCGTCGCGATGGGCAGCCCGATCCTGGCGCCGGCTGCCGTGCACGGGCTCCTGGTCCGTGACGCCGAGCTGCTCACCCGGTTCAACCGGGCCGGCTTCGGCGGCATGATGGGCGCCGACTGCGTCTCCGGGGCCTGTGCCGAGGAGAGCTTCGAGGAGACCCGCCGGCCGCTTGCCCCGGGCCTGGGCTTCACCTCGATCTACTCCAAGCGCGATGGCATCGTGGACTGGCGGGCCTGTCTAGACCCGGCCGCGGTGCACGTCGAGGTGACCACCAGTCACTGCGGCATGGCGGTCGACCCCGGCTGTGCCGACCAGGTGCTCACCGCGCTGCGCGAGCAGGCGGCCGGCCGGATCGCCGAGGCCGGAGGTCAGCTCGCGAAGTCGATGTCGGCGTAGGAGCGGAGCTTGCTCAGCTTGTGGTCGCTGTGGATGGACCGGATCGTTCCGCTGCGGCTGCGCATGACCAGCGAGTGCGTGGAGGCTCCGCCCGCGCGGTAGCGGACACCCCGCATCAGCTCGCCGTCGGTGATCCCGGTGGCGACGAAGAAGCAGTCGTCGCCGGAGACCAGGTCATTGGTGCTCAGCACGCGGTCGAGGTCGTGGCCCGCGGCCTCGGCACGCTCGCGCTCGGCGCCGTCGGTCGGCCACAGCCGGCCCTGGATCACGCCGTCGAGGCACTTCATCGCGCAGGCGGCGATGATGCCCTCCGGCGTACCGCCGACGCCCAGGAGCAGGTCGATGCCGGTGTCGGGGCGCGCGGCCATGATCGCGCCGGCCACGTCGCCGTCGCTGATGAACTTGATCCGCGCGCCGGTGTCGCGGATCTGCTGGACCAGGTCGTCATGGCGCGGTCGGTCGAGCAGCACCACGGTGACGTCCTCGGGCGTGCTGCCCTTGGCCTTGGCGACCTGGTGGATGTTCTCTGAGACCGGGTAGCGGATGTCGACCAGGTCGGCGGCCTCCGGCCCGGTGACCAGCTTCTCCATGTAGAAGACGGCGGAGGGGTCGTACATCGTGCCGCGCGGCGCCACCGCCAGCACCGAGATCGCGTTGGCCATC
>CAZTHV010000169.1:0-4125 GCA_964613165.1 uncultured Marmoricola sp. | reverse complement strand
GCCGACCTCCTCGCCGTTGAAGAGCATGGGGGCGTTGTCCTTCTCGCCCTCGCCGATCACGACGGTGCCGCGCATGCCGACCGTGGAGATCAGCGCACGCATGGCGTTGACCGCCACGCCGTCGGCGCCGTTCTTGTCACCGCGCCCCACCCAGCGACCGGCCGATATCGCTGCAGCCTCGGTCACCCGGACCAGCTCCAGCGCGAGATTTCGGTCGGGGCGGGAGCTCTCGGTCATGGCCACATCCTAGAGGCCATGCTCACCACGGCAGCAGCGTGCCGACCGGGTCGGACACCCAGTGAGGGCAGTCGCCCACCCTCTAGGCAGGATGGGGCCATGAGCCAGCCCTCTCCCGCGAACCGGCCGGGCCGCCAGCCGTCGTACCAGCGGTCCGCCTCGGGGCTGGTGGCGGCGATGGTCGTGATCGTCCTCGTGGTGCTCGGCTGGGTGCTCTTCCGGGCGGTGACCTCGGACAAGCCCGAGACGGCGGTCCGGACGGTCGAGTGGACCGGCTGGGCCGACTCCGCGCGTCAGGACGGCGCGCTCGCCGTGCTCGCGCCCGAGCGGCTTCCGGAGGGCTGGCGCGCCACGTCCGCCAAGTACGACACCGGGGTGGCCCCGCAGTGGCGGCTCGGGATGCTCACCGCGGACGGCAAGTTCGTCGGCCTGGTCCAGTCTCGTGCCAGCGTGGACGACCTGGTCACCGCGCACGTCGACGAGGACGCCGAGCAGGGCCCCGACGTCGAGATCGCCGGCCACACCTGGCAGTCGTGGAGCGACTCCGGCGGCGACCACGCCGTCAGCCGTACCGTCGAGCACGGCCAGCTCGTCGACGCCGTCCTCGTCTATGGCTCGGCGCCCGAGCAGCAGATCCGCGAGTTCGCCGCCAGCCTGGAGTAGGCGGCCCCTCAGCTCAGATCCACGACCACCGGAGCGTGGTCCGACGGGCTGGTCGACCCCTGGGCCGGGTCGCGCTCGTCGCGGTCGATGAAGGCGCCGGTGATCCGCTCGGCGAAGGGCGGGGAGCCGAGCACGAAGTCGATGCGCATGCCGCGGTTCCGCTCGAAGCGCTGGCGGTAGTAGTCCCAGTAGGTGTAGACGCCCGGACCGGGGGCGTGCGGTCGCACCACGTCGACGTACCCGGCGTCCAGGAAGGCCTGGAAGGCCGCCCGCTCCGGCGGGGTGACGTGGGTGTCCTTGGCGAAGGCCTTGATGTCGAAGACGTCCTCGTCGGTGGGCGCGATGTTCCAGTCGCCGACCAGCGCCACCGGCTCGCTCGTCCAGCCGGCGGCGACCTCGCGCAGCCGCGCCAGCCAGTCCAGCTTGTACACGTAGTGCGGGTCGTCGACCTTGCGGCCGTTGGGGACGTAGAGCGACCAGATCCGCACGCCGCCGCCTCCGCCTTCCTTGCCCACCAGGGCCCCGATCGCACGCGCCTCCGCCACGCCGTCCCACTCCGGCATCGCGTCGAAGCCGGTCCGGACGTCCTCGATTCCGATGCGGGACAGGATGGCCACGCCGTTCCACTGGTTGAGCCCGTGCGCGGCGATCTCGTAGCCCATCGAGGCCAGCCCCATCAGCGGCAGCTGGTCCTCACGCGCCTTGGTCTCCTGCAGGGCCAGCACGTCCACGTCGTGCCGCTCCAGGAAGGCCTCCACCCGGCCGATGCGGGAGCGAAGCGAGTTGACGTTCCAGGTGGCGATGCGCACGATGGCGAGGCTATCCGGTGCCTGTGGACAGCGCCCGCCGCGTCCGGCCCCGGCCAGGCACGCTGAGCGGATGGCCGATCCCTGGTCGCCGACCTGCCCACCGCCGCGCGGGCTGGTCCGCCCTGTGCGGATGGACCCCGCCGGAGTCGACGGCCCGACGCGTGGTGAGGCACGAGGGCGGGCCTGGCGGCGGGTCGGGCAGGGCTGGTACTTGCCCAGCAGTGCGTCCGGCCAGGTGGAGCAGCGGATCCTCGAGGCCTCGGTCCGGCTGTCATCGGGCGGCGCCGTCACCGGCTGGGCCGCCTGCCGGCTGTACGGCGGTGGCTTCTTCGACGGTCTCGGCCGGGACGGTCGCACGCCTCTTCCGGTGCCGCTGGTGATCGGCCCAGGACGACGGGTGCGCTCGGCTCCCGGCATCGCGGTGTCGTACGAGCGGGTTGATGCCGCGGAGATCGAGCTCCGCCATGGCATCCCTTGCGCTGTCGCTGATCGGGCGGTGTTCGACGCGATGAGGTCGGCGGACGGCGTACGAGAGGCGGTGGTGGCCTTCGACATGGCCGCGGCCGCCGGGCTGACCTCGATCCGCCGATTGTCTGCCTATGCCGCCCGTCGTGGCGGGTGGCGTGGAGTGGCGCGGGCTCGGTCCGCCCTGGCGCTCGCCTCCGAGCACAGCCGGTCGCCGGCCGAGACCCGAATGCGGCTCGTGTGGCTCCTGGACGCCGAGCTGCCGGTGCCGCTGGTGAACTGGCCGGTCCTCGACCTCTCGGGCCATCTGCTGGCCATCGCCGACCTGCTCGATCCGGCCGCCGGACTGGTCTGCGAGTACGACGGCGCGGACCACCGCAGTGCCGCCCGGCACACTTCCGACGTACGCCGTGAGGACCGGCTCCGGCGCGCCGGACTGGAGTACGTCACCGTCACGGGGGGAGACATGACCGATCGGCGGCTCGTTGCCGACCGGATTCTCGCCACCCGGTCTCGGGCGCTGTGGTTGCCTCCCGACCAGCGTTCATGGCGGCCGGGGGATGGCCGCAGGCGCCGATTCTGAGCGAAATGGCTCTCCCTGGGCCCCGATCGGAGCCATTTCGCTCAGAACCAGCCGGTTCGAGGCGGCGTACGCTCACGGCATGCGCCGCGTCGTCGAGGTCATGCTGATCGTCGCCATCCTGCTCGACATCGCCTACTGGACGATCTGGTTCACCAACCGGGACCTGATCGCCAGCGACGACAGCCAGGCGTACTACGAGTTCGAGAACGCCTTCCCGCTGGCCGACCTGTGGCTCGGCCTGGCCTGCCTGTTCGCGCTGGTCGCGCTGCGGCGGCGGAGGCCCAGCGCGCTCTTCTGGCTGATCGCGGCCGGCAGCGCGGGTCTCTACCTGTTCTTCATGGACCTGCTCTACGACCTGGAGAACGGCATCTTCGCCAAGGGGTCCGGTGGCGCCGTCGAGGCGGTGATCGTCGTGCTGACGCTGGTCTTCTCGGTCACGGTGCTCACCTGGTCGTGGCGCCACCGCGGCGAGCTGCTCAGCGGCGCGGCCGGATCGACCGGTCGGCACACGCGAACGTAGACTCCGCCCACGTGGCCCTCACCATCGGAATCGTCGGACTTCCCAACGCCGGCAAGTCGACCCTCTTCAACGCGCTGACCAAGAACGACGTGCTCGCCGCGAACTACCCGTTCGCCACCATCGAGCCGAACGTCGGCGTGGTCGGCGTACCCGACGAACGGCTGGCGAAGCTCGCCGAGATCTTCGGCTCGCAGCGGATCCTGCCCGCGACCGTGGAGTTCGTCGACATCGCCGGCATCGTCCGCGGCGCCTCCGAGGGGGAGGGGCTGGGCAACAAGTTCCTCTCCCATATCCGCGAGTCCGCGGCGATCTGCCAGGTGACCCGGGTCTTCCGAGACGAGGACGTCACCCACGTCGACGGCGAGGTCAACCCGGCCAGCGACATCTCCACGATCCAGACCGAGCTGATCCTCGCCGATCTCCAGACGGTCGAGAAGGCGGTCCCGCGGCTGGAGAAGGAGGCCAAGGGCAACAAGTCGGTGCAGGCCAACGTCGACGCGGCCAAGGCCGCCAAGGAGGCGCTGGAGGCCGGTACGCCGATCATCGCTCTCATTGATCGTGGCGACATCGACCGCGAGCTCATCCGGGAGCTGATGCTGCTCACCGCCAAGCCCTACCTCTACGTCTTCAACTGCGACGCCGACGAGCTGGGCGACGAGGAGCTCAAGCAGCGGATGCGCGACCTGGTCGCCCCCGCCGAGGCGATCTTCCTGGACGCCAAGTTCGAGTCCGAGCTGGTCGAGCTGGGCGACGAGGAGGAGGCCCGCGAGATGCTCCGCGAGATGGGCGTCGAGGAGCCGGGTCTGGACGTCCTCGCCCGCGTCGGCTTCGACACCCTCGGTCTGCAG
>CAZTHV010000168.1:2651-7337 GCA_964613165.1 uncultured Marmoricola sp. | reverse complement strand
GGCCATCAGCATGCCCGGCTGCGACAAGTCGCTGCCGGCCAGCAGGACCGATCCGTCGAGCCGCTCGGCCATCATCACCGTCTCGACGGAGTCGGCGATGACCTCGCGCGAGACCAGCGAGAAGTGCATCCCCTCGTGGCCCATCGAGATGCCGTCGGAGACCGAGATGGTGCCGAACTCCAGCGGGTATCCGCCCGCCGCGTGCACGCCGTTCTTGACCGCCTTGGCCAGCCGGTCCAGCGACAGGTTGCACGGAGTGATCTCGTTCCAGCTCGAGGCGACGCCGATCTGCGGCTTGGCGAAGTCCTCGTCCCCCATGCCTACCGCGCGAAGCATCCCCCGTGCGGCGGCCTTCTCCAGGCCGTCGGTGACGTCGCGGCTGCGGGGCTTCATGTCGGGGGTCTGACTCATGGGCGCTATTCTCCCCGACCCGTCCACCGCGTCGCTCAGAGGGCCGCGGCTCGGACCACCATCACGTCCGGCAGGTTGCGGACGGCCTCGGCCCAGGTGCTCCCCTCGTCGGCCGAGGCCCAGACCGAGCCGCCGCGCGCGCCCAGGTAGAGACCGGATACGTCGTGCCCGTCGGCCCACATCGCGTCGCGCATGACGCCGACGAAGAAGCCGACGGGAAGCCCATCGTCCAATGGCTCCCAGGACCCCCCCGCGTCCCGCGAGCGCCACACCCGCGCCTGGCCGTCGACCGGGTAGCGCTGCCCGCTGCCGCCGAGCGGGAAGACGTGGACGGTGTCCGGGTCGTGGGGATGGACGACGACCGGGAACCCGAAGTCGGCCGGGAGGCCGTCGGCGATGTACTGCCACGTCGCGGCGTGGTCGTCGGAGCGGTAGACACCGCCGTGGTTCTGCAGGAAGAGCCGCTCGGGCCGGCTGGGATGCCGGTCGATCTTGTGCACGCACTGGCCGAACTCAGGGTACTGCTGTCCCTCCGGCAGGAACTCGGCGCGAATCCCCGAGTTGCGCGCCTCCCACGTGGCACCGGCGTCGGCGCTCTGGTAGCAGCCGCCGGAGGAGATCGCCACGGTGATCGAGTCCGGATCGGTGGGGTGGGGCAGGATCGTGTGGAAGGCCTGTCCGCCGTAGCCGGCACCCCAGTCCGGGCGATGCGGGTGGTCCCAGAGGCCACGGACCAGCTCGAAGGTCTCGCCGCGGTCGTCGGACCTGAAGACCGCGCCGGGCTCGGTCCCGGCGTACATGGTCTCCGCGCCGGCCGTGACGAGCTGCCAGACCCGGTCCACCGACGCGCCGGCTCCCGGCGGGAAGTGGACGCCCTTGGTCTGCCGCCAGGACGCGCCGAGGTCGTCGCTGACCTGGATCTGCGGTCCGGTCCAGGGCGAGGAGACGCCCACCACCAGCCGGGGCGGGTCGGAGCGGGTGTCCACCAGCGCGGAGTAGACCTCGGTCATGTCGAAGTGCGGATCACTCCACGACCACTCGGTCCGCCGGTCGTCGGACCGGCCGATCCAGAGGCCCTTGCGGGTGCCCACGAGCAGGATGGTCGCCATCGATCGAGCATGCGCCTGATGCAGCTCCAGACTCAACCCCCGGCTCCGCAGAGTTCACGTGGATGTCACACGGGCGTGACAGCGGCGTTCACCACGCTGCCTAGCGTCGGGCTCACCGCACTCGGCAGCACTCGGAGGCAGACGATGGATCGCATCAACGGACTCACCCCATGGCTCGCTCCCGGACGCCTGGCCGCACGCTGGGCGGTGGGCGGCCAGCAGCGTGCGCGGCACAACGCGATGGTCGCCGCCACGGAGCTGGCCGCGCGACGGCTGGAGCGCGCCGAGGTGGCGGCGTACGTCGCGCGAGCCCGCGCCGCGCGGGAGGCCCGCCTCGCCGGCTGAGCCTGGCCACCGGGCCGGTCGTGGCGGCGGGCCGTACGGCAGACTGCCGCCATGTCCGCCGAACCCTCACGGCGCCTGCGCGTGGCCACGCCGCCGGCCGAGAGCCCGGCTGTCGACGCCGCCGGGCAGACGATCCGCTTCTACGACGTGACCTCCGCCGACGGGACCCGGCTGCGCGCGTGGACCAACGACACCGGCACCTCCAAGACCGGTCCCACCGTCCTGCTCTGCAACGGACTGGGCACCAGTGCCTGGACCTGGCCGGCGCTGCTCGACCCGGAGTGCGGCGTCCGGGTGATCTCCTGGAACCACCGCGGCGTCGGCGGCTCCGAGCGACCCGCGGACCGCGACCACGTCGGCATCGACGCCTTCGTCGAGGACGCCCTCGCCGTGATGGACGACGCCGGGATCGAGGCCTGCCCGATGGTGGGCTGGTCGATGGGCGTGAACACCATGTTCGAGCTGGCCTTTCTCCACCCGGAGCGGGTCACCGGGCTCTTCGCGCTCGCCGGGGTGCCCGGGGGGACGTTCTCCTCGATGCTCGCGCCGATGTTCGTCCCCCGACTGATCCGGCCGTTCGTGACGGTCAACGCCGTCCGGGCGATGAAGCTCGCCGGCAGGCCGCTGACCTGCGTCACCCGGCGGCTCCCGATGGGCCCGGTCTCCGGCGCCATGCTGACCCACAGCGGCTTCATGCTGCCGGTGCCCGACGTCGACAACGCCCGCCGGGCGGCCAAGGAGTTCCTCACCACTCCGGTCGACTGGTACATGCACCTCGCGCTGGCCGCCAGCAGGCACGTGCGGGTCTCGCTGCGCGACATCGCCGTGCCCACCGCCTTCGTCGCGGGCCGCTACGACATGCTCGCCTCCAGTCACGACATGCGCACCGCGGCGGAGCGGATCGGCGGCGCCACCTATGCCGAGCTGCCGGCCTCCCACTTCGCCCAGATGGAGAGACCCGCCGAGGTCCACCAGCTGCTCCTGGACCTGCTGCACCGGATCTGACGACCAGGCCGGCGACCAACCACTGACTACCGTGGACCGGGTGAAGCGCGCACTCGTCCCGGCCGCCGCGATCCTGGCCCTGCTGCTGGCCGCATGCGGCAGCGGCGACGACGAGACCACCTCGCCGACCGCCGAGCCCGATCCGACGACCACGACGGCGCAGCCGAGCGCTCCCGCGACCACCCAGGCCGGGCGGCCGAGCGTGGTGGCGACGATCGCACGCGACCTCGAGGTGCCGTGGGGCATCGCCTTCCTGCCCGACGGCTCGGCGCTGGTCACCGAGCGCGACAGCGGCCGGGTGCTCCGGGTCGGCGCCGGCTCCGTGACCGAGGTCGGCCACGTCGCGCAGGCGCGCTCCCGCGGCGAGGCCGGGCTGTTGGGGATCGCGGTCTCCCCGTCGTACGCCACCGACCGGCAGGTCTTCCTCTACGCCACGACCGAGGACGACAACCGGGTGCTGCGGGCGACGTACGACGGACAGCGACTGGGCGAGCAGCGCGTCATTCTCGACGGCATCCCGCACGCGTCCATCCACGACGGCGGCCGGCTGGCCTTCGGGCCGGACGGCTATCTCTACGTCTCCACCGGGGACGCCAACGAGCGCGACGATGCCCAGAACGAGCGCTCCCTGGCCGGGAAGATCCTGCGGATCACCGCGGACGGCGAGCCGGCCCCGGGCAACCCCGACCCCGGCTCGCGGGTGTGGTCGATGGGGCACCGCAACGTGCAGGGGCTGGCCTTCGACGCCGACGACCGGCTGTGGGCCTCGGAGTTCGGGCAGGACACCTGGGACGAGCTCAACCTGATCCGGCCGGGCGACAACTACGGCTGGCCGCTGATCGAGGGCAAGGGATCCGAGGACGGGTCACTGCCGGAGTACCGCGACCCGCAGATCGTCTGGAGCACCTCCGACGCCTCGCCCTCCGGACTGGCCTACGCCGACGGCCGGCTCTGGATGGCCTCGCTGCGCGGCGAGCGGCTGTGGCGGATCGACGTCGCCGGGGGCCGCGCCTCGAAGCCCAAGGACTTCTTCGTCGGCAAGTACGGCCGGATGCGCACCGTCGTCGCCGCGCCCGACGGGACCCTGTGGGTGACCACCTCCAACCGCGACGGCCGCGGGGACCCGGCCTCCTCCGACGACCGCATCCTGCAGATCCAGCCGTAGACGCCGAGGCCCTGCCGAGGCGGCACAAACTCAGAGCCTGAACGCGTCGAGGCGGCGCGAACTCACAACTGGAAGGTGAATTCGCGCCGCCTCGGCGAGGGGATTACTTCTTCTTGACCTTCACCTTGGCCTTGCCCGAGCGGTTGTCGAACTCACCCTGGGCGGTGAGCTTGGCCTTCCCGAGCTTCTTGCCGACCTTGACCTTGACCTTGAAGATCCCGGCCGCGGTAGCGGTGCCGGAGGCGACCTGCTTCTTGCGCAGCTTCAGGGTCACCTTCTCGCCCGGCGCCAGGCCCCTGACCGTGACCTTGACCGCCTTCTTCCGCTTGACCTTCTTCTTGGCCGGCTTCACGCCGAGGGTTGCGACGCCCAGCACCTTGGTCGTCGCCTTGACCGTAGTCCCGGCGCGGTCAGTGACTGTCACGGTTCGATCGGCGGTGCCGGCGGGAAGGGTGACAGGAACCTTGACGGTGCCGTCGAGACCGGCCGCCGCGGAGACCTTCGCGGTCCCGATGGTGACGCAGGCCTGGTCGCCGGGGACGACCCCGGACACGGCGTACGTCGCCGAGGAGCCCTGCTTCTGGTAGCCCGCCGGTCCGCTGACGGCGAGCGCCGGGGTGGCCGCGGGGGCATACCGCAGAACGGGGAGCG
>CAZTHV010000168.1:1761-2641 GCA_964613165.1 uncultured Marmoricola sp. | reverse complement strand
CAGACCAACGTGCTGGCGCTGAACGGGGACCGCCTGGGCGACGGCGCGGCGCCACGTGTCCCGGGCAGCACTCGCGATGCCGGATGCGCGACCCGCGGCGAGGGCGGCGTCGTCGTAGGCGATCGCGCCGGTCTCGCCCGCGAGGCCGGTCGGGCAGCCGGCAAGGTCGTCGGCCTGGTGCGCGCGCACCCACACGGCGGCGTCCGCGGCCGCGTCGTCGTTGCCGAGCTCGCCCAGGATCCAGCCGGCCAAGCCGGTGCTGTTGGCGTTGGCCCCCTCGGTGGAGGTACCGCCGCCGAAGGAGCCGTCGGCGCGCTGCTGCCCGAGCAGCCAGGACTCGGCCTTGCCGATCGCGCGGCCGACCTTCGCGGTGTCGTTCCCGATCGAGTCGAGGAGCAGGACGGTGAGGGCCGTGGCGTCGGTGTCGGCGGCGCTGGCTCCGGCCGAACGCCCGCCGTTGCAGGACTGGTCCGTGGCGGCCTTGTCGGCGGTCATGTAGAGCCGGAAGTAGCCGGCCGAGCACTGCTGCTGGAGCAGGAAGTCCAGGGCGCTCCCGGCAGCTGCCGATCCGGCCGTGGCCAGGCTTGCGGCGGTGAACGCCTGGGTGAGCGTGTTCGCGTAGTCACCGAAGGAGCTGTCGTCAGCGACCCGCCCAGCGCTCGCGCCCGTGTCGATGACCAGGTCCTCGAGCCCCGCGACCAGGTCGGTGCCTGCCCAGGCCGGGATGTCGGCGATGCCGTGAACCTGAGCGAAGTACAGCGACTTCCCGAAGCCGCTCGCATAGCGACCCACCTGGGCGAAGACCCCGGGGACCTCCGGGTGGTCCCAGTCGTAGGAGTACTCGTCGGACATCGCGTAGCCGTAGTTGAACTCGCCGGTC
>CAZTHV010000168.1:0-1751 GCA_964613165.1 uncultured Marmoricola sp. | reverse complement strand
CGAGCCGGGCGGCTTCGTCCGCACGCGGACGAATGACGATCTCGGGCCCGACGGCATTGCTGATCTCGTCGACGTCGGAGTCATGGCCGCCGACGGCATCGAGCGCCAGCGCGGTGTCGATGCTCAGGCCGACGTCGGGGCTGCCGAACGAACTCGGCTGCAGGCCGTCGACCAGCTCGTCGACGAGCCAGGTCGCGCTGATGTCACCAGGGTGGCTGTCGACCGCGGCCTGGGCCGGGACGCTGACGGCCGAGAGGCCGGCCAGAGCCAGAGAGGTCGCGGCGACGGTCGTCGCCACTCTGCGTGCGAGCAACATGCAAAGTCCTTCCCGCTGCGGCAGCGGGAGACCGGACAGGGCCACCCGCTGCTTTCCACGACAGCGCGTATGCGAAAGACGTCGCGCGGCAGGTGATCCGACTCGCCGCGCACCTGCCGGTGCGCGGCCCACGGTTGCGGGCCAGTGCCGGATTTCGACCGGCTTTCCCCACTCACGGACGTAATGGAATTGTCAGCCCCGGTTGGGGACGTCGTCACCGTAGCACCGGACGGTCAGGCCAGCTTCTCCAGGACACCGCCGGACCAGTTCGCGAGCGGGGAGGATCCCAGTCATGTGGTGACTGCGATCCTCCCGCCGATGTTCACCGGGGCTCCACAGATCCGTTGGACCCCCTGGCGCCGGGGTGTTCTCGGCCAGATGCTCGGATGGTGGAGCGCTTGCGGGAGCACTTGGACCTACAGGCCGGTGTGGTCAGTCGTCGGCAGGCCTTCGCCTGCGGACTGAGCGACAGCGATCTGCGACGACTGATCCGTCGGCGCGACCTGGTGATCGTCCACCCGGGGGTCTACGTCGATCACACCGGATCGCTGACATGGAATCAGGCGGCGTGGGCGGCGGTCCTGGCCTGCTGGCCGGCAGCATTGGCTGGGGACTCGGCTCTCCGTGGCCCGGATCGTCGCGACCGTCCGGTCGACGGCCCGATCACCGTGGTGGTGGCACATGAGCGTCGCATCCGCGCGCCACGGGGCGTACGGGTCGTTCGACGGGTCGGCTTCGCTGACCAGGTGAAGTGGAACGGGTCGCCGCCGGCCCTGCGCTACGAGGAGGCGGTAGTGGACGTCGCCGCCTCGGCGTCGACCGACCTGACGGCGGTGGCCGTGCTCTCCGACAGTTGCCGGTCTCGGCGTACGACGGCGCGACGACTCCGCGCGGCGGTCGAGGCGCGTTCCCGCCTGTCACGCCGCGCCTGGCTGCTCTCGGTCCTCGATGACATCGACCGTGGCACGACATCGGTGCTCGAACACGGCTACCTCGTCCGCGTCGAGCGCCCTCACGGACTTCCCGACGCGCGCCGACAGGTCCGAGCACGCGGCACGATGGGCACGGCCTATCGGGACGTGGAGCACGACGGCCTGGTGATCGAGCTCGACGGCCGACAGTTCCACGAATCGGCTCGGCAACGCGACCGAGACCTGGACCGCGACCTCGACGTCGCCACCGAAGGCCGCGCTACCATCCGGATCGGCTACGGCCAGGTCTTCGACCGTCCCTGCCGTACGGCAGCTCGTCTGGCCGTGCTGCTCCAGCGCCGAGGCTGGGCAGGCTCCCCTCGCCGATGCGGTGCCGCCTGCCAACTCTGACAACGAGGAGGATTGCGGTCACCTGGTGACTGGGATCCTCCCGGCAAGCCGTCAGCCCAGCTTCTCCAGGATCAGCTCGCGCACCCGGCCGGCGTCGGCCTGGCCGCGCATCT